>DASRZO010000141.1:0-36268 GCA_035686405.1 Pseudomonadales bacterium
CCCGGCCGCGCGCACCACACCTCGGTCGGGCGGTCGCGATCGACGGCATCCACGCGCGCGATCGCGTCGAACGGATCCGATTTCGCGACGTCGCGGCGCGTCGCCGCATAGATCGCCGGTGCGAAGCGCCCTTCGCGGGCCGGATGCACGCGCGGAAAGTCCATGCCGTAGTCGGACAGCTGCTCCCACTGCGCGTCGTCCGAGTCGTCGCGCACCGTGGCGCGGAACAGCCGCTGGATCGAGGCGCGGCGATCGGGCAATTCCGGGTCGAGCGGCGCGTGCGGGCCTTGAAAACCGAATTCGCCGCCGAACTCGAACGTCTCGAACGCGCACAGATCGACGGCGCAGGTCGCATCGTCGATGTCGTGCGCGTTGGCGAAGTGGACGACGAACGCGCGCTGCGGCAAACGGATCGCGCGCACCGGCCCGGGACGACCGCGCGGAATCAGATACAGCTCGCCCGGCTTCGCGGCGTCGGTACGCAACGCCTCGATCAGCGAACCGAAGCCGAGCAACGCCTTCGCAACCTTCGGCAGGCTCGCCTGCATCGGGTTGCCGGCGAGCACGTACCAGCGCGGCGTCGCGACGAAATCGTGCTCGAAGTGCATGCCGGGAATGGCCGCCTCGCGCGCGTCGACCTGGGTCCCGCCGGCGTCGAATTCGCGAAACACGAAGCGCGACGGCATGCCGCGAAAGACGTTGCAACCGATCAGGCGATTGGCGCCGGCGTCGAAGCGCACGTGCGCGAGGAATGCCGCGTCCGGCAGCACGCCGCCGAACGTCTCCTCGCCGATCGTTTCCAGGCTGTGCGCGTCGAGCGCGTATGGACGCCCGCCTTCCCAACCCGAAATCAGGCGGCCGGCCCACGGCTGGATCGTCGTGTTCGAGACGTTGCGCGGCCCCGGTGCACGCAGATTCTCGAACGGCGAATCACTGATGTTGGTGCCGAGGCCCTTGTGCACGAGCCGCCCGGCGGCGCGCTCGGCGATGTACGCCGGCGTCTTCACGAAACGCGAACGAAAGCGCGCACCGCCGTCGCGCGTGAACTCGAGCGAGCGCACGAAACCGTGGCCGTCGAACGGATGCGCGAGACGGTCGCCGATCTTCGTCCAGCCGGGACCGTTCTGCAGATGCCGTCCGCCGACGAGTTCACGCGGCAACGCGCCGTCGATCGCCGCCGCCGGAATCTCGAACGCGCGTTCGCCGGGCTCCGCCGTCATCACAAGATTCCAAGCGGCCGCCCGCTGCTCGGCCGCGCTGTCGGCCATCGATGCGCGAACATTCATTGCCTGCACTCCCCGGTCGTTACGAGCAACGCGACCGGAACGTGCCCGGTGGCGACTAGAAACCGTCAAGTTATCCTGTTTTCTCGAAACGACCAAGTAGAGCGGCGCCGGGGCCCGTCGCACGACGCGCAAACGAGCGCGGTGAGCCGCTCCGCGCTATCGCGCGGCGATCGAAGCGCTGCTCGTTTCGCCGATCACGTACGGTGCGTGCTCTTCGACCTCACAGTACAAGTGCTCGAACTGCCAGCGACCGTCGATGCGCGCATACCGCTCGCGATACCAGCCGACGATGCGCCGATACTCGAGGCTGCGATCGCGCCGATAGGCCGTGTACAGCATGATCAAGCGCCAGTGTCCGGTGGCGCGGTCGCCGTCGACCTCGATGATCGGGTTGAGCGCGTGGTGGCCGGAGTTGCGGATGGTGCCGCTGCTGCCGATGCCGCCGAGCAGCGCCTTGATCGCCTCGCGGCCTTCTGCGCGACCGACACCGGTCGCTTCCCACACCGCGTTGTCTGCGAAGAGCTCTCCGAGCTTGTCGGGGTTGTGCGAGTCGTCGCACGCGGCACAGTAGCGAGCCTTCAGCTGGCGGATCTCCTCGATGTCTTCGAGCACGCGCAACCGGCGTTCGAAATCGTTCGCGCTCATCGTCTACGCTCCGCTGGTTGGATTTGCATCGTCGTCTCCCCTCGATAGAACGGTCAGCAGGATGCCCGCACCGGCCGGCGGACCCACGCGAGCGGGCGTCTCGACGGCTCGTACCGGGTCACCGGCGCGCGCGCCCGTAGATGCCGGGCAGATCGAGCCGCGTCTTGATGCCGGGCGGCGCCGCGCAGACCTGCGGGATCGCATTCACCGCGTGCATCGCGGTCGCGAGCAAGCCGTCGGAGATCCAGTTGCCGTCGAGTGCGAGCGCGATCTTCGGCGTACCCTCGATCGTCACCGTGTGCTTGCCGGTCGGCCACTGCGGCGCGACCGAACGGTGCATGCGCCACACCGTCTCGTGCACGATCCGGGCGGATCCGCCCGCGCGGCCGGTCCACGTCCAGTGCTGTCCGGCGACGGTGCCGCGTTCGACGACGCCGGCGGCGGTCTGCAGCGCTTCCGGCGCAGTCGCGATCTCGCGCTCGTCGACGATCGCGTCGAGCGCGAGCCCGATACCGTCGGCGACCAACTGGATGCTCTCGGCGAAGAGGCCGTTCAGCCAGCGCCGCCGCCGCTCGCCGTCGCGCTCGAAGCGTTCGACGCTCGAGCCGAAGCCCATCGCCTCGAACATGATCTCCGGCGACGGATAGAACTCGAAGTTGGTGATCTCGCGCACGACGATGCGCTCGATGTCGCGCGACAGCCCGCTCATCGTCAGCGGCAACACGTCGCCCATCCAGCCGGGGTTGAGACCGGTCGAGTGGAACGTCGCGTTGCCGCGCCGGCACGCCTGCTCGATGCGCTCGACGAGCGCCGCGCCGTGCACCTTCGGGTGCAGATAGCCGACGACGGTGATCACGTTCTTGCCGCGTTCGAGCAGGCCGCAGATGTCGTCGATGTCCTGCTGCTCGTTCGCGCCATAGACGAGCGACGCGAGCGGTGTGTGCATGACGACGTCGGCATCGCTGTCCAACACGGCGTCGACGTCGCCGGTCGCGCGGATACCGAGCGGCTCGATCCCCAACAGTTCGCCGACGTCGCGCCCGACCTTCGCCGGCGTCAGCGTGTGCAGGCCCACGAGCTCGCAATCGCCGCGGCGCAACACGGCCGTTGCCGCGTGGCGCCCGACGGTACCGCTCGCCCATTGGAAGACTCGGTATTTCATCTGCTCTCCCTCGTTACAACGACCGCACCGCGTCGCGGCCGTCCCAGTTGTCGGCGGCCTCGCGCACGCGGCGATAGAACGCGCGCAGGCCCGTATCGTCGGCATACAGCTCGAGGTAGTGCCCGAGCGCGGCGTTCGCGTCGGCGAATGCGAAGCGCGTGCCGTTCGCGGTCGCCGCGGTCATCGCCGTCGGCATGCCGAGCCCGCGCAAGCGTTCGAGCTCGGCGTCGAGGTCGGTCGCGAAGTACGCCGCGTGGTGGAGCCCGAAGGCTCTGCCCGCGAAGACCGACGGCGCGCCGCAGTTCTGCTGGACGAACTCGATCATCAAGTCGCCGTGCCAGCCGTAGGCGGAGGTGTGGTCGAGGCTGCCGGCGGTCCCGCGGAACACCACGTCGACGAGCGGAATGTGCTCGATCACGAAGAACGGTCCCGCGCCGAACCGCGCCGCCCACTCGCGGGCCGCCGCGCGCACGTCGCCGACGTAGTACGCGAGCTGCGCGAACGGAATCGGCGACGAAGCGGCGCGGGTCTTCATCGTCACGACGGTAGTGCGGCGTACCGCGCGCCGTCAACGCAACGTCCGACGCCCGGCGGCTGGCGCTTCACCCGCGCATGCGGCACATTCCGCACAACCCCGACGACACCACACAGGCGCACCGATGAACGACACTACCCCAGCGCGCCCGGCACCCGGCGCGGCGCGCTGCCCCGGGCCGAGCACGCGCGACATCATCCTGCGCGACGGCGATGGCGCACCGGCGGCGCTGACCACGCAGTCGTACGCCTTTCTGGGCGACGCCGACATTCCGTTCGCGCGCTACACGTCGCGCGCGTTCTACGACCGCGAGATCGAGCGGATGTGGTCACGTACGTGGCAATGGGCGTGTCGCGAAGAGCACGTACCGAACCCGGGCGACTACGTCGTCTACGACGTCGGGCCGTATTCGGCGCTGGTCGTTCGCGGCGACGACCGCATCCGCGCGTTCGTCAATTCGTGCCCGCACCGGGGCATGCAGTTCTGCGACGCGGGGTCGAGCGGTTCCGGCAAACAGTTCGTTCGCTGTCCGTTCCACGGCATGTCGTGGCACCTCGACGGTTCGCTGCGCGACATCCCGTGCCGCTGGGATTTTCCGCACGTCGACGACGCGACGTTTCGCCTGACCGAACTGCCGTGCGACACGTGGGGCGGCTTCGTGTTCGTCAACTTCGATCGCGCCGCAGCGCCGCTTGCGGACTATCTCGAAGTGCTGCCCGAACACTTCGCGAATTGGCCGCTCGAGGAGCGCTTCGTCGCCCTGCACATGCGCAAGGTGCTGCCCGGCAACTGGAAGATGGTGATCGAAGGGTTCCTCGAGGCGTATCACGTGCTCGCGACGCATCCGGAAGGACTGCGCACCGCAGGCGATGCGAACGCGCAGTACGACGTCTTCGGCCGACACGTGTCGCGCTTCGTCCACACGATCGGTTATCCGAGCCCGCACCTGCCGAAGGCGCCGACCGAACGGGAACTGTTCGCGGCGCTCGGCCACCGCGAGCCGCTGCCGGACGGCGTCGGCGCACGACAGCGCCACGCCGATCTGCTGCGCGCGCGCCTATCGGGCGCGCTGGACGTCGATCTGTCGAAGGTCAGCAACAGCGAGATGCTCGACTCGATCGAGTATTTCGTGTTCCCGAACGCGTGCTTCTTTCCCGGCGTCTCGATTCCGCTCGTCTATCGCTTCCGCCCGCTCGACGTCGACCACTCCGTGCACGAGATCCTGCTGCTGCAGCCGGTGCCGCAGCACGGTCCGCGGCCGCCGCCTGCACCGGTGATCGATCTCGGTATCGACGATTCGTACACGACCGTCGACGCGTTCGCCGCCACCGGGCTCGCGCGCGTGCTCGATCAGGACACCGACAATTTCAAGCGCCAACGCGCCGGCATGAAGGCGTCGTTGAAGCCGGGGCAGACGCTCGGCAACTACCAAGAGGCGCGCATCCGGCGCCTGCACATGACGCTGGACGAATACCTCGGCGCGCGCTGAGACGAGATGCCGCACGCCGATCCGGTCGCCGAATGCGGCGCCAGAACGGACGAGCGCTGCCAACGATCGAATAAAGCCGCGTCAGCGCCGCGCGAACTCGATGTGCAGGTGCGGCACGTTGCGCAGGATGAAACTCGGCTCGGCTTCCGGTGCCGGATGCTGCGGTGACAGCCGGATGTCGCGCATGCGATCGAGCAGCGACATGAAACCGAGGTTCAGCTCTTGGCGCGCGAGCGGTGCGCCGATGCAGTGGTGCACGCCGGAGCCGAACGCCAGCTGCATCCCGGCCTTCGGTCGCTCGACGTCGACCACGTCGGGCCGCTCGAACTGCCGCTCGTCGCGGTTCGCCGCACCGTAGTTCAGCATGATCAGCGAACCGGCCTTCAGCGGACAGCCGCCGAGATGCGTGTCTTTCGTGACGAGGCGCGGCAGTCCCTGAACGGGCGACTCGAGGCGCAGCGCTTCTTCGACGAACGTGCGGATGCGCGCCGCGTCGCCGCGGATGCGGTCCTGCAGATCCGTCCGGCGCGCCAGCAACAGCATGCCCCAGCCGAACGTGCTGGTCGTCGTCTCGTGACCGGCGACGAGGAATTGATTGAGGATCGACAGACACTCGCCGTGGGTCAGATGGCGATCCGCCAGTTCGAGCCGGCTGGTCGCGAGGATCGTGATCATGTCGTCGTGCGGCTCGACTCGACGGGCCTCGATCAAGCGCACCAGCAGTCGCTGCAGGTCGAGCGCGAGCTGCGCACGGTGCACCATCAGCTCCGGCGTCATCGGCGACAACCGCAACGCCGCGGCTGCTCCCGCGGCAGCCTCGTAGAAGAACTCGCGATCTTCGTCCGGAATGCCGAGCCGAGTCGCGATGATCTTCAGCGGCACCGGAAACGCGAACGCGCGCATGAAGTCGATCGAATTCGGCCCGTCGATGAACGCCGCGATCGCCGCGTCGATCGTCGCCTGCACCGCGCCCTGCGCCGTCTTGATCTGCGAGGCCGTGAACAGCTTGCCGACCAGCGAGCGGTATTGCGTGTGCTCGGGCTCGTCGAGCGTCAGCATCGTCGGCGGCGTCGGAATCATCTCGCGGTTGATGCGCGTGAGCTCCGCTTTCACCGCGTCCGGCGCCGCGTCGAACATCATCTGCGCCCCGGCGTTCAGAAAGCCGTCGAATCTGCTCGAGAACCTCTCGGTGTCCTTGATCGCCTCGCGCACGAGGTCGTAACGCGTGACCACGTGCACGTTGAGCAGCGGCTCGAAATGCACCGGATCACGATCGCGCAGCGTTCTGTACGCGTCGTACGGACACTTCATCGTCTCGAAGTCGAACACCGACACGTCGGCGGCCTTCGCGGCGTGGACGGAATCGTTCATGCGCATCTCGTCGAACCATCGGGCCAGCGAGCGTCGCACTTGCCGCAGCGGATTGGCAAGACGTCGAATCTGCGTCCGCCTGCACCGTCCGCCTGCACCGTCCGCCTGCACCGAGGGGCACGGTCTTGGCAACGCACTCCGTGGGCAGCCACACTTCGAATCGTTCCAACGCGAGGGGGTGCGTGTAGTGACGCTCGGTCGATACCCGCTGTTTCAACAGGCGTATCTGGTCAACGACCTGGAGACTGCGATCCGGAAATGGAACGCGCTGTACGGTGCGGGTCCGTTCGTGGTCGTGCCGCACCACAAGACCGAGCGGTTCACGTACCGCGGCACGAACCAGGAGGCCGACGTGTCGTACGCGTTCGGCTACCTCGGCGACACGATGATTCAGTTCATCGAGCAGCACGACGACACGCCGTCGATCTACCGCGACATGTACGACAAGGGCGAAGAGGGGTTCCACCACGTCGGCGTATTGGTGCACGACTGGGAGGCCGAACGGCAGCGCATGCTCGACCTGGGTTTCGAAATCGCGTGCGAGCTGTGGGCCGACAACGTGAACGCCGCCTATTTCGACACGCGCAGCGTGAACGGCGCTTTCACCGAGCTGCACGGCGACCCGCCGCACATCTTGGGCTCGTTCGCGACGTGGCGGCGCGCGCACGAACTGTTCGAGCCGGGCGACGACCCGATCGTGCGGCGGCGGCGGTGAGCACCGCCGACCGCCTTCGGCTCGACGGCAAGGTCGCGCTCGTCACCGGCGCCGCGGTCGGGCTCGGCAACGCGTTCGCGCGTGCGCTCGCCGCCGAGGGCGCGCGCTTGATCGTCTGCGACGTGCGCGAAGAGGTCGCGACGCTCGCACGCGACACGGGTGCGGTTGCGGTCGTCGCCGACGTGTCGAATCCGGCGGACGTGCAGCGCGTCGTCGCGCGCGCGCAAGCGGAGTTCGGCCGCATCGACGTACTCGTCAACAACGCCGGTGTCTGGGCCGGCTCGCGGCCGAGCGATCCGCTCGACAAGACCGCGCAGGACTACGACTACCTGATCGGCGCGAACCTGAAGGGCACCTTTCTGTTCGGCCGCGCGGTGATACCGCTGATGATCGCGCAGCATGGCGGCGACATCGTCAACGTCTGCACCGATCACGTGCAGACGTGCGGCTCGCCGTGGTCGTTGGACCACGCCGACGCGCCGAACTGTCCGTGGGCCGGGCAGCCGCCGCGGCCGACCGGCGGCGGGCCCGGGATGGATTTGTACGACGCCGGCAAGTGGGCGCAGCTCGGACTCACGTTCGCCTGGGCGCGCGCGCTGGCGCCGCACGGAATCCGCGTCAACGCGCTGTGCATGGGCGCGACCGACTCGCACATGCTGCGCAGCTTCCACCAGTTCGCGCCGCCGCCGGAAGAGGTCGCGCGCTGGATGAAGGCGGCCGACATCGCTCGGCTGATGATCGACTTGCTCCGCGACGGCCGCACCGGCGACTACATCGGTGCGGCGGTCGGGCATCCCATCGCGTTGCCGGCACGGCGCGCGAATCCGTATCTCGTGTTCGCCGCGTCGTGATGGTTGCGGCGCCGGTCGATCGCCGAATCGCGGCTGCGCGGCGCCGCGCATCGGCGCGACGGAGGATCTGATGGCGACACTCGAGGGTCGCAACGCGATCGTCACCGGCGCTGCACGGGGTCTCGGCCGCGCCTTTGCGGAAGCGTTGGCGGCGCACGGCGCGAATGTCGCGCTGTGCGACGTCGATCCGACGGTCGCGGACGTCGCGCGCGCGATCGGCGGGCGGACGCTCGGCATCGTCGCCGACGTCTCGCACGACGCCGACGTCGTACGTTTGGTCGACGCGGCACTCGCCGCATTCGGTCGCATCGACACGCTGATCGCGAATGCCGCGGTGTGGCGACGCACGCCGGTCACCGACGAGTTTTCAAAGGCGCTCGACGATTGGGACGCCGTCATCGACACGAACCTGCGCGGCACGCTGCTGGTGGCGCGCGCCTGCGTTGCGCACATCGTCGCGGCCGGCGGCGGCGACGTCGTGTTGATCGGCAGCGACGACGTGCTGCCGGCGCGCGACGCGCGGACCAATCCGGCGGACGCCGATCTCTACGGCGCCTCGAAGTGGGCGCTGAACGGCTTCGTGCAGGCGTGGGCGCTGGCGCTCGCCCGCAAGAACGTGCGCGTGAACGCGTTGTGCCTTGGACCGGTCGAGACGCCGATGCTGCGCGCGCAGATCGCCGCCGGCGTGGTGTCCGAAACTGCACCGAAGCTCGCCGCGGCCGACGTCGCGTCGGGGCTCGTCGCATTGCTCGAAGAAGGACCCGGCGGCCGCACCGGCGAGAACGTCGGCACGCGACCCGGCGGCGCGCTCGAACCGCGCAAGCCGCCGCATCGCGCGGTCACCGGCTGACGCTCGCCGGAAAACCAGCGACGGGCGCCGGTTGCCGCGCACACGCGGCCGCGCGCGCCGCGCATCGTGAATCTCCACCACGAATCGCCTACCATCGACCGCCTCGCGACGTGGGGACGATCGATGACGCCGATCGAGGAACTGCTCGAACTCGAAGCCATCCGCAAGCTCCGCGTGCTGTATTCGCACTACTTCGACGGCAAGCGCATCGACGACCTGGTCGGGCTCTTCTCCGACGACGCGGTATGCGAGTTCGGTGCCGAATTCGGCGGCGACTGGATCGGCAAAGACGCGATCCGCAAGAACTTCGCACGCTTTGCGCGAGCCGAGGGACCGGAGCACGGCGTGATGCACGCGGTGACGAATCCGATGGTGCGCATCGTCGACGCCACGACCGCACACGGTCGCAGCTATCTGCTGGACCTCAACACCACCGAAGGGGTGGCGAATCCGCTGATCCTGTTCGGCATCTACGACGATCTGTACAAGAAGGCCGACGGCGCGTGGAAGATCCACCGCACGCGCATCGACTTTTTGTGGCCGAAGCGCCGCTACGTCGGACCGCGCCAGGTTTGATCCGTTGGTCTTCGTGGTCACGCAAACCGGTGTCGACGTGAGGCAAGCGCCGTGAGCAAGGTCCCCTACGAACCGGTCGTGCCGCAGTCGCTCGGCGAGATCGACTTCCTCGATGCGAAGCTGCAGAACTGTCCATACCACGCGTACAAGAAGCTGCGCGACGAGGCGCCGGTGTGGCGCGATCCGATCACCGGCATGTACGTGATCACGCGCTTCGACGACCTGCGCGACGTGCTGCTCGATCCGGAGAACTTCATCAACGGCGCGCGGCCGCGACCGCTCGACGCCGAACGCGCGCGGCGCATGCGCGAACTGTACGAAACGAAGGGCTGGCTGCCGGCGCCGACGCTCGCGGGGCGCGACGATCCGAACCACAAAGAGATGCGCACGATGTTCAACGAGGCGTTCCGCCCGAAGCGCATCAACGCGATGGATCCGTTCGTCGCGGCGACGGCGTACAAGCTGATCGACGCGTTCATCGACGCCGGCCGCTGCGACTGGGTGAAACAGTTTGCAGTGCCGCTGCCGTTGATCGTCATCGGCCACCAGGTCGGCGTGCCGGAAGCGGACATCTGGCAGATCAAGCAGTGGACCGACGCGTGGGTGCAGCGGATCGGCGCGATGCAGACCGAGGCGCAGGAGCGCTGGTCGGTCGAGATGGAGATCGAGGCGCAGCACTATTTCCAGAAGGTGTTCGAGCGGCTGCGGAAGGCGCCCGACGACACGCTGCTGTCCGACATGGTGAACCGCGTGATCCCGGAGTGGGGCCGGCCGCTCACCGACAACGAGTTGCACGCCGAGATGATGGCCGACACGTTCGTGGGCGGCTCGGAGACGACGACGAACGCGATCTCGGCCGGGGTGATGCTGCTGATCCAGAATCCGGACGTGTGGCAGCGACTGAAGGCGGAGCCCGACCGGCACCTGAAGACGTTCATCGAAGAAGTGCTGCGCCTCGAATGCCCCGTGCAGGGCCTGTTCCGCACCGCGGCGCGGGACGTCGAGTTGCACGGCGTGACGATTCCGAAGGGTGCGGCGGTGAACGTCCGCTATGCGGCGGCGAACCGCGACGAGCGCGAATTCGAGAATCCGGACCGGCTCGACCTCGACCGCGACAAGCCGGGACGGCATCTCGCGTTCGGCTCCGGCGTGCACCACTGCCTCGGCGCACCGCTCGCGCGCCGCGAGCTGTACTGGAGTTTCAAGGCGCTCACCGATCGCATCGACGAGATGTGGTTCGTGCCGGACGCGAACGATTT
Source organism: Pseudomonadales bacterium (assembly GCA_035686405.1). Classification (GTDB taxonomy): domain Bacteria; phylum Pseudomonadota; class Gammaproteobacteria; order Pseudomonadales; family Azotimanducaceae; genus DATJGR01. The sequence goes on from DASRZO010000141.1 coordinate 10,740, forward strand.
CACGGTGCAGCCGAACTTCGCGCTGCGCGCGCTCAACGCGCTCCACATCGAGTTCCGCGCCAAGGCGCGCTGACGAGACGGCAAAGGGGGAGACCATGGCAGGACGATCTGCGACGGCAGAACGGGGGGCACGCCGATGATGGATTTTCGTCACAAGACCGCCGTGGTGACCGGCGCGGCGAGCGGCATCGGCCGCGCCGTCGCGACGCGACTGGCGCACGAGGGCATGAACGTCGTGCTCGCGGACATCGAGCGCGCCACGCTCGCGAGCGTCGTGAAGCAACTGAGCGATGCCGGCCATTCGGCCATCGGCGTTGCGACCGACGTGTCGAAGTGGGACGACGTCCAAGCCCTCGCGGAACGCGCGGTGGCGGCGTTCGGCGCCGTCCACGTGGTCCACAACAATGCCGGCGTGGTGACGGCGGGCCGCGTCGAGGCACTGTCGATCGCCGACTACGAGTGGGTGCTCGGCGTGGATCTCTGGAGCGTGATCTACGGCGTGAAGGCGTTCCTGCCGCTCATCGAGAAGGCCGGCGAGGGTCACATCGTCAACACCGCCTCGACCGCCGGCCTCGTCGCGAGCCCGCACATCGCGCCGTACAACATCGCGAAGTTCGGCGTCGTGGCGCTGACCGAGACGCTCGCGCGGGAACTGGCGATCCGAAAATCGCCGATCGGCGCGTCGGTGCTGTGTCCGGGTGCCGTCAACACCCAGATCGTGCGCAGCGAGCGCAACCGTCCCGACGCGTCGAAAGCGGCGCACCGCGGATCCGTCGAAGAGGATCGGTTCGTCGGCTTCTCGTCGAAGCTGCTCGCGCAACAGGGGCTCGATCCGGCGGCGGTCGCGGACAAGGTCGTCGACGCGATTCGCCGGAACCGGTTCTGGATACTCACGCATCCGGACTGGAAGCGCGTGCTGCAGGATCGGGTCGCGGCGTTGGTAGCGGACGATGCGTTGAGCAGCGGCTTCGGCGGCTGAGCGGCGGCGTCGGAAGACGTCATCGGGGCGATCGAGCGCCTACGGACACCACGAGGGGGGAACGACAACATGGATCTCGGCATTCGCGGCCGTCGCGCGATCGTCAACGGCGGTAGCGCGGGCCTCGGCCGCGGCAGCGCGCTGGCGCTCGCGCGCGAGGGCGTCGATCTCGTGATCTCCGCGCGCGGCGAAGAGCGCCTGCGCGCGGCGTGCGCCGACATCGCGCGCGAGACCGGCGTGCGCGTGACGCCGGTCGCGACCGATCACAGCACCGCCGAGGGCCGCGCGAGGATTCTCGCCGCGTGTCCCGACCCGGACATCCTGGTCATGACGTGTTCGCCGCCGCCGGTCACCGGCGACTATCTCGCGATCGAGCCCACCGACTGGCAAGCGAACTTGGCCGTGACGCTGATCAGCCCCGTCGAGTTCATCCGCGCCACGATCGGCAGCATGATCGCGCGCCGCTGGGGCCGCATCGTCAACATCGGCACCGGCGCCGCCAAGTATCCGGTCGAGATCCGCATCCTGTCGGGCGCACCGCGCGCGGCGCTCAACAACTACGTGGTGGCCGTCGCGAAGAAAGTCGCCCGCCACAACGTCATCCTGAACAACTTGCTGCCGGGCATGCATCACACCGACGGTATCCGCGACGGCTTCCTGCGCACCGCCGCGCGCAACGGCACCACGTACGACGACGAAGTCGCGAAGTTCGCGCGCGATTTCCGCATTCCGCAGGGCGGCTTCGGCGACGCCGACGATTTCGGCGCGTTCTGCGCGCTGCTGTGCAGCGAGCAGGCACGCTACGTCGTCGGGCAGTCGTTCGTCGTCGACGGCGGCGTCGGCAACAGCACGTTCTGAACCGCGACGCGCGTCAGGCCGCTCTGCGAAACCGCAAGTTCAGCTTCAGCGTGCCGAGCATGATGCCGGGCTGATGCTGGAACGTGTTACCCGGCGCGTATTCGAGATGCTCGATGCGGTCGAGCAGCCGATTCCACGCGATCACCTGCTCGAGCCGCGAGATGCCGGCGCCGGGACACACACGCGGGCCCTGCGAGAACGCGAGGTGCCGCGTCACGGCCTTGCGCTCGATCTGCAATTCGTAGGGGCAGTCCCACTCGTCCGGATCGACGTTGCCGGCACCGAAGCGTAGGTGCAGCAGCGAGCCGGCCGGCACCGACACACCGCTGAACGTTTCATCCTGGCTCGTGATGCGCGTCGACAGCCCTTGCGTCGGCGACCGCAGCCGCATCGTCTCCTCGGTGAAGCCGCGAATCTTGTCGCGGTCGGCGCGAATCTCGGCGAGCGTTGCCGGGTGCTCGCACAAGAGCTGCGCCTGCTCTTCGAGCGCGTACTGCGTCGTCTCGAGGCCGCCGATCACCATCGCATAGACGACGCCGTTCACCTCGAGGTCGGTCAGCTTGCGATCGAGCGCCTTGTAGTGGACCTGCGTGAGGAAGCTGATCATGTCGTCGCGCGGATGGCGGCGTCGGTCCGCAACCGTCTGCGCGACGTATTCCTTGAAGCCGTCGAGAATCGCGAACTGCTCGCGCAACTGTTCCTGCGTGAGTTGATTGCGGTGCCCTTTGCCGTAGACGAACGCAGCGACCTGCGCGGTGCCCCACTGCTCGAGCCGCGGAATGTCTTCGCGCGGAAAGCCGAGCACGTTCGCCATCACGCGCTGCGGCAACGGCCGCGCGAACTCCGAGATGAACTCGACGTCGCCGCGATCGATCCACGCATCGATCAACTCGTCGGCGCAACGCTTGATCATCTCGGTGTGGCGCACGGCGCCGGGACCGACCCACGGATCGGTGAGTTCCTGGCGGTGCGACCGGTACAGCTCGTCGGTCGGCCGCAGCGTCACCATCGACGCGAGCATCGCGTTGACGAACTTCTGTTGTTCGAGCGGCACGTCGCTCGCCATGATCTGCCGTACGGCGAGCACCAACGTCGGCGGAAAGCGCACCGGATCCTTCACCACACGCGCGATGTCTTCGTACTTCGTCAGGACGAAGCCGTCGCTGCCGGGCGCGGCGCCTTCACCGGGCAAGCGCAGCACCGGCGCGTCGCGATGCAGGATCGGGTACGCCTCGTACCAATGCTCCTGGGCGCCGGGCGAAAACAGGTCGACGTCGGCGAGCGCGTGCGGGCAGCGCAGCGCCGACAGTTCGTGATTCGGCGTCTTCGCGGCCATCAGCGCACGACGATCGATTCCTCACCCCAGGGCGTGAGGGTGCGCGAATGGTCCCGGAATGCCGAGGGCAGCTCCTCCGTCATGTCGAGCGTGGCCGCGAGCCGCCCGAAGCCGACGAAGAATGCGACGGTCATGCCGAGCTCGACGATCTCGGGCTCGGTGAAGTGACGGCGCAACGTCGCGTAGGTCGCGTCGTCGATCGACAGGTGATCGGTCGCGAACCGCTCGGCGTAGTCGAGCGCGCTGCGCTCCGCATCGGTCAGGTCCGGTGCTTCGGCGGGCCGCTCGAGCGAGCAGACCAGCGCCTCGGTGACACCGTCAGCGACCGCGTCGCGATAGCGGATCGCCATGCAGCTGCGGCACTGGTTGAAGTACGCAACGCGCAGCCGTACGAGTTCGACGAGTCGGTCCGGCAGCGTGCGATGCACTTTCAGCGCGCCGGCGAACTGCATCATGCCCATCGCGATCGGCGGGCGATGCGCGAATATCCGCATGAGTCCTTGTTCGAGCGGCGTCGCGTCGTCGGCGCGCGCCGCGCGGCGCAGGTCCGGATCCCACTCCGACGGATCGAGCTTGCTGATGCGGGTCATCGTTCGTCTCCCCTCGCGCCGATCGTCGGCGACGGTCGGCGAGCTTATCACCCGCGGCGCGCAGCGCGTGCGCCGCGTTCGCTGTTAGCGTATAAAACCGTCAGGTCGTCCGGTTTCGTCGACAGTCCGACGATCGGCGGTTTTGGCGACCACAAAAAAAGGGGGCCGACATGACTGGACGACTCGAAGGCAAGGTCGCGGCGATCACCGGCGCGGCCAGCGGCTTCGGCGCCGCGACCGCACGGCGTTTCGTCGCGGAGGGCTGCAAGGTGGCGCTCGGCGACATTCAACGCGACGCCGCGGCTGCACTCGCACAGGAACTCGGTCGCGCGGCGGTGTTCGTGCCGTGCGACGTCACGCGCGAAGCGGACGTCGCCGCGCTCGTCGACCGCGCGGTCGCGCAATTCGGCGCGCTCGACGTGATGTTCAACAACGCCGGCATCGTCGGCGCCGTCGGACCGATCGCGACGACGCCCGCCGAAGAATGGAAGGCCACCGTCGATGTGTTGCTGAACGGCGTTTTCTACGGCATGAAGCACGCGGCGCGCGTGATGCAGCCGCGAATGACGGGCTCGATCATCAGCATGGCGAGCACGGCCGGCATCATGGGCGGCCAAGGTCCGCACGCATACTGCGCGTCGAAGCACGCCGTGATCGGCTTGACGAAGAACGTCGGGGCCGAGTTGTGCCGCTACGGAATTCGCGTGAACGCGATCGCGCCGGCCGGCATGGCGACGGCGATGGTCGCCAACGTGATGACCGGAGACGCGACCGCGATCGAGGCGGCGAAACGCGCGCTCGCAGCGTCGTCGCCGCTGATCAACCGCGCGGGCGTCGCCGACGATGTCGCGAACGCGGCGCTGTGGCTCGCGAGCGACGAATCGGGCTACACGAACGGCCACACGTTGACCACCGACGCCGGCTCGACGACCGGTTCGGCGCCGCGCAACCCGGCATTCGACACGTATCGGCCGATGTTCCGCGAAGCGGGCCGGTCCGGACTCTAACGAACGACCTAAGGGGATCACGATGACCAGTTTGAAAGGCAAAATCGCCGTCGTCACCGGCGCGTCGCGCGGCATCGGCAAAGGCATCGCCATTGCGCTCGGCGAGAAAGGCTGCACGGTGTACGTCACCGGCCGCACGACCGGCGCGGGCGAACGCACGATCGACACCGCCGCGCGGCAAGTCACCGAAGCCGGCGGCGACGGCCGCGCGATCCGCTGCGACCACGGCAACGACGCCGACATCGCGGCCGCGTTCGCGCGGATCGGCCGCGAGGTCGGTCACATCGACTATCTCGTCAACAACGTCTACAAGATTCCCGATCCGCCGGCGTGGGGCGGCGGCTTCTGGGACCATCCGATTCAGATCTGGGACGACCAGGTCGGCATCGGCTTGCGCGCGCACTATGTCGCGAGCTGGCACGCCGCGAAGCTGTTGTTCGCGGCGGGACCGGGCGCGGCGATCCTCAACGTGTCGTCGCCCGGCGGGCAGACCTATCACTTCTCGTGCTCGTACGGCGCCGGCAAGGCGGGCCTCGACCGACTCACGGCCGACATGGCGATCGAACTGAAACCGAAGGGTGTCGCCGCCGTCGTGTTGTATCCGGGGTCGGTCTCCACCGAGTTCATTCAAGACGCCGCGAAGATGCGCGGCATGGACCTATCGAAGTCGCAGACGCCGTTGTTCGTCGGCCGTACGGCGGTCGCGCTGCTGACCGCGAAAGATCTACTGGCGCGCAGCGGCACCATTCAGTGGGTCGAAGACCTCGCGCTCGAGTTCGACGTCGTCGACGAGCACGGCAAACGGCCGCCGGGTTACGCCCGCCGCGGCGAGGCGGTTCGACCCGCATGACGTTGCCCCGCCGCCGCCCCGCGGGCGACGCGCATCTGCAGTGGCATGCAGCGGCGCTACTCGACCTGCGCCAGAAAACGCTGCGTGCGTTCGAGCACCGCCGCCGCGCGCTCGACCGGGTCGGGGTAGCGTTCCCGATCGCGCCGCGAGCGGACTTCGAGACTCAGCGGCGCGTCGTGCGGCAACGCGCGCAGCACGTCGGCGAGCGGCAAGTCGCCCTCGCCGGCCGCGCTGCGGGCATCGAGCGCATCGACGAGATAGGCGTTTCGATCGGTGCCCGCGACGGCGGCGGGCCCGTCGCAGAGCTGGGCATACGGCAGCCACTCGCGCGGCACGGCGGCGACGTCGGCGGCCGTCGCACCGCAGCGCGCGAGATGCAGCGTGTCGATCAAGACGGCGGCGGCCGGATGCTGCGCGCCGCGCACCAACTCGAGCGCCTGCGCGAGCGACTGCACGGGCGTGATCATCAGAAACTCGAACGCGACGCGCATGCCGGTCGGCCCAACGAGTTCGCAGAGTTGCGCGAACTGATGCTGCGTGTCCGCGAAGCGTTCGTTCGCACTGACGACCAGCACGTTGCGCGCGCCGAGTTCGGCCGCCGCGTCGATCATGCGCCGCGCGTCGTCCGACACCGTGCGGCCGGCACCGAGCCACAACGGCTCGATATCGAGCGCGACGAGCCCCTCGTCCCGCAGCAACGCGCGGATGCGGCGCGTCATCGCGGCGTCCCAGGTCTTCGGGTCGAACCAGACGCCGGTCGCGCGATATCCGGCGGCGGCCGCCGCCGCGACGATGGCGTCGGCCGAGAACTCCGGCAGCACGCCGGCCGCGAGCGACAACAGCCGCGTCGGCGCGGTCGTCGCCGTTTTGGCACGCTCGCTCATTGCGCAATTCCTTCATCGCGCCCAATTGCTTCATCGCGCCCAATTACTTCATCGCGAACAGTTTCGATCCGCTCTGTCGTCACTGAATCGTTCCTCCGCTGCGCTTCGTCGCCGCGCGTGCTCGACGGTGTTCGTCGAGGTCGCGTCTCTTTTCCCACGGCGCGAGTCGCCCACACTACGTCAGCCGCTCGCTCGGTGACAGCGCACACCGACGGGCGCGACGACCGGCCACGCTAACATCATGTGCGAATCCCACGACGCCACCGACCGGACCCGCAGCGACGACCCCCGCGGCGGCTATCGCTTGGTCGAGCATTGGCCGGTCTATCCGCCCGACATGCAATTCGAAATGGGCTCCGGGGTCGCTGTGGACGCCGCCGGCATCGTCTATCTCTTCACGCGCGACATCGAACACTGGGCCGCCCATCCGCTCGCGATGAAGGACAAGATGGGCAAGAGCAGCATCTCGATGTTCACGCGCGACGGCCTCTACCTCGGCAAGTGGGGGCGTTCCGACCAACGCGGCTTCGCGCTCGGCGCGCACACGCTCTACATCGAGACCGACGGTTCGTTCTGGACCACCGATCGCGACGGTCACACCGTGCGCAAATATCGACCGGACGGCGAACTGTTGCTGAGCCTCGGCACGTTCGGCAAATGGGGCGACGATCACGCGCACTTCAACGGCCCGACCGCGGTCGTCGTGCAGCGCAACGGCAACATCGTCGTCGCGGACGGCTATTGGAATTCGCGACTCGTCTGGTTCACGCCGGATGGCGAATTCATCAAGAGCGTCGGACGTTGGGGACGCGGACCCGGCGAATTCAACACGCCGCACGCGCTCGCGCAGGATTCGCAGGGCCGGCTGCTCGTCGCCGATCTCTGCGGCGGCAATTTCCACGACTACATGACGGTGCCCGGTCAGATCGCCGCACACCGCACGCTGAAAGATCCGAATTGCCGTAGCCGCATTCAACGTCTGGACCCGGACGGCAACTACATCGACGAGTGGACGCACGTCGCACCGCTCAGCATCGCGGTCTATGGCAACCGCGTCTACGCGAGCGACAAGATGCGCAACCTCGCGATCCTCGACGAGGACACCGGCGCAGTGCTGCAACGCGTCGACGACATCGCGATCTACATTCATCAATTGGCGATGGACGCACACGGCGATCTCTACACCGCGTCCGTCTATCCCGAACACGCCGGCATGCCGCGCGGGCCGACCGGGCCGTCGCATCGCCGCTGGACCCGCGCCGCGCTGCGTTGAAGCGCGCGCACTCGCTCTACGAGGAGAAGCCATGATCATCGTCGTCGCCGCGCTCGGATTCGCAACACAGGAGGACCGCGACCGCGCCGTTGCGCTGACCGCCGACGTGCAGATGGCGACGCGCCGCGAAGAGGCCGGCTGCCGCGACTATTGCTTCGCGCCCGATCCGTCGGTGCCGACGCGTATTCAGGTCTACGAGCTGTGGGACGACAGCGAGAGTCTCGCCGCGCATTTCAAGCATCGGAACTACCTGAAGATGGTCGAGCTGTTGTCCTCGGCCAACATCAAAGAAAGCGTCAACCGCGCGTACCTGGTCGAGCGCAGCGAACCGGTGTACGGCCCCAACGGGGAAAAGAAGGCGGCGTTCTTCGCCGATTGAGCATCCCATGGCGAACACGGCACACGATACGAACCGTCCCGACATCGTTCTGACGAACGCGCGGCTCTTCACGGCGATGAACGCGTCGGTCATCGCACCGGGCGCGGTCTGGATCTCCGGCAACACCATTCGCTACGCGGGCTCGCAACACGCGTTGCCGGCGCTGCCGCCGCGCCACGAGCACATCGACGTCGGCGGAAAATTCGTGATGCCCGGCATGACGGAGACGCACGCACATCTGTCGTTCGCCGACGCGAGCCCGTTCGCGATCGGCGCGACACCGGTCGAAGAAGCGACGATCACCGCCGTCAAGAACGCCGCATTGATGGTCACGTCGGGTTTCACGTCGGCGATCAGCTTCGGCTCGACGTACAAGATCGACGTCGCGCTGCGCGATGCGATCGACGCCGGGCGCATCGTCGGGCCGCGGCTGCTCGCCGCCGGCCGCGACCTCGGCGCCACTGCGAGCAACGTCGACTCGCCCGGCGGTTTGAGCCAAATCGAAGACGGCCCGTGGGCGCTGCGCAAAGCGGTGCGCGAACAACGCAAAGCGCGTGTCGACGTCGTGAAGATCTTCATCGACGGCGAAGCGATCAATCCGGTCAATCCGCCGGGCGAGTTGTCGTTCACCGACGAGGAAGTCGCGGCGGTCGTCGACGAAGCGCATCGGCGCAAGCTCCGCGTCGCGTGTCACGCGCGCTCGGCGGCGGCAGTGAAACAAGCCGTACGCGCCGGCGTCGATTTCGTCGGCCACGCGAACTATCTCGACGACGAAGCCGTCGCACTCCTCGCGCAGCATCGCGACCGCGTCTTCGTCGGTCCCGCGATCGCATGGGAAGTGCAGTACCTCGCCCAATGCGAGCGTCTCGGCATTTCGCAAGCGACGGTTCGCAAGCAGGGCTATGAAGCCGAGATCGATGCGACGATCGCATCGGTCGCACGGCTGCGCGCAGCCGGCGTGCGTCTCGTGGTCGGCGGCGACTACGGCATCAGCATCGCGCCGCACGGCACGTACGCGAAGGATCTGGAGTATTTCGTCGAGCTCTTCGGCATGTCGAGCGCCGAAGCGCTGCTGTGCGCGACGCGCAACGGCGGGCTCGCGTTCGATCCGCGCGGCCGAGTCGGCACGTTGGCGGTGGATGCGTTCGCGGATCTCGTCGTCGTCGACGGCGATCCGACCGCCGACGTGCGCGTGTTGCAGGATCGGGCGAAGCTGACGGTGATGAAGGACGGCCGCTGGATTCGGTGACAACCCAGTCCGCTCCTCTGCCCGCAGAAATCGTTTTCTTCTTTCGCGTTTGCCACCCAGGCACCGATGCTTGGCGCTCGCTATTCCGGCCGACGCCGCTCCGTAGCCGCATCGTCCGACTCGGCGGCGAACAGATGCTCGTACAACGGATCGGCCGGATGCCGCCCGCCGCGCGCGAGACCGTCCACCGGCGGGCCGGACTCGACCATGGCCGCGGCAGTGTGCCGATTCCAGTCCATCACGACGCGCCGATGCACGATCTTCCAGACGTCGCCGCGTTTTTCGAATCGATCGAGGTAGCGCCCGTAGAACACCATCTCGGTGTCACCCCCGGGCACGGCCGTTGGCGCAGTCCGCGGCGGCGGACGAGCAGCGACCGAGTCTGTGCTCGACGCGCGCCGGTAGTGCGCTGCGGTGACGTACGTCTCGACCCGCGCAGCGTTGCCGCGGATGTCGATCGCGACGTTGCCGATCGCGTGATGCGTGTACGCGTAGAAGCGGATCGCGCCGGGCAGGAGCTCGCAGAACGCGTGCGCGTTGCCGTTGAAGCCGCCGTATTCGACCGTTGCGTCGCTCCAATACGCCGACTTCAACGCGCGCTCGTCGGCGCGGTCGACACCGCGGCAGTGTGCGACCAGCACCGCGTAGATCGCCGCGCGATCGGCGAGCTCCGCCGGCGACGGCACGCGACCGACGCCGGCGTACGGCTCGCCGCCGACCGTGTTCACGCGCGCCGCATGCCGCGCGATTTCAATTCGTGCCGCGTGATCTTCCACGCGCCGTCGATGCGCGCGAACTCGGTCTCGTACGTCGCCCACAGCGTCAGCGTCGCGTCCTTCGGCTCCTTCATGAAGTGCTGCGCTTGCACGTCGGTGCGGGCGCGCGCGCGGTCGCCGTCGATCGTCGCGCGTTGCAAGCCGAGCAAGTGCTGCGTCGATGCGTATTGATCGAGCGCCTTGACGACGAAATCCAGCCACGCGTTCGCGCCGACGATCGGCTGCGGCGTGAAACCGACGATCACCGCGTCGTCGGCAAAGCAGTTGCGATAACGCACGAAGTCGCGCTCGTCGACGCCGGACGTGTAGTTCAGCATCACGTCCTGCAGCGCGAAGCGATCGGCTTCGGTATCGCGTTTCGCGAGCGTGAAGAAATCGGCGCGCGGCACGCCGCTCGGATCGTAGACCGGTTCGCTGTGATCGACGCGATACTTGCGGTTGTCGGCCGCTTTGATGCCGCTGCGCACCAGCGCATCGCGCATGTTCGTGTAGTTCGGATGTTTGAAGTGCGCCGCGAGGCTCGCTTCGTCGCGCCACAGCTCGTACACGCCGATGCGTTTCGCGTCGCACGGATCGGCCGCGAACACGTACGCGAGGCAGCCCGGTTCCTCGTCGCGCGTCTTGCGCTGCAGCGGTCGCCCCAAGTCGAGCGCCGCGTCGCGCTGCGCGGCGGTTTCGAAATCGATCGTGCCGGCAATGATGATCATGCGTCCTCCCGCGGATTGATCAGAATCTTCACTTCGTCGACCGACGACGACAACGCCGCGAAGCCGCGCTCGACGTCGCGCAGCGGCAACGTCGATGTGTGCAGCGGCTCGAGCGCGAGGCGACCGTCGGCAACGAGACCCATCGTCATGTCGAATTCTTCGTGCAAATAACCGAGCGCCGCGACGAGGCGCACTTCGTTCACGAGCCACGTCGCCGGCGTGATGGTCGCGGCGGAGTTCGCCAGCCCGACCAACGCGACCGTGCCGCCGCGTCGAACGAGCGTCGCGCTCTGCTCGATCGTCTGCGGCACGCCGGCACACTCGAACACGATGTCGGCACCGAGCGGTCCGACGATCGCCTTGATCTGTTCACCCACCGGAGCGGCAGCCGGGTCGACGACTGCATGCGCACCCAGCGCGCCGGCTCGCGCGCGGCGCGCCGCGTGCGGCTCGACGACGACAACACAACCTGCACCGGCCGCGCGCGCACATTGCAACGTCAACAAACCGATCGGACCGGCGCCGATGACGACGCACGCGTCGCCGAGACGCGGCGCCGCGCGACGCACCGCGTGCAGCGCGACGGTCGCCGGTTCGAGCATCGCGGCTTCGACGTCGTCGATTCCGGCGTTCACGCGCACCAGCCTCGACGCGTCGATCGCGATCGCGCGGGCGAAACCGCCGTGCGCTGCGGCCAACGGTCCGGTTCCCAACAAGCCGGCAAAGGCGACGAGGCAATACTCTGCGTGGCCGGCGCGGCACGCGTCACAATCACCGCACGCGCTCGCGATACCGATCGCGACGCGATCACCGTCCTTGACGCTGCGTACGCCGGCGCCGCAGGCACGCACGACGCCGGCCCATTCGTGACCGCAGATCGCCGGGTTGTACTGCGCGCCCGACGCCCACGCATGCACGTCGGTGCCGCAGATGCCGCAATAGGCGATCTCGACGACGGCCTTGTCCGGCGCCGGCGTGGGGTCGGGGAATTCTCGCAGCGAGATCTCGTGCCGACCGGTGACGAGCGCGACCTGCACCTTCTATACCTCCTACAGCGAACCTGCGCCGCCGAACGGCCGTCAGCGCGCCCACTCCAGTAACGCCGCGTAACCGTCGAGGACACGCAATGATTCGTCGCGGCCGAGCGTCGGCAGCGACACGATGACGCGCCCCACACCGAGCCCGGTGAGCGCGTCGAGTTCCGCCCGACTCGTCGGCGCCGCGAGCACGGCGATGTCGATCTCCGACATGCTGCGGCCGCGCTTCTCGCACGCGCGCGCGAGTTCGGCGATCTGTTGGTCGAACCCGGGCAACGCCATCGGTATCCAACCGTCGCCGTACTCCGCGATGCGATCGAACACCCAGCGCGATTGCGCGCCGATGTACACCGGCGGATGCGGTTTGCGGACCGGCTTCGGTTCGACCCACGCCGGTTCGAACTTGACGAAACGGCCGTCATACGACGCCGTCTTTTGCGTCCACATCGCCTTCATCGCGAGCACGCATTCGCGCGTCACGCTCCAGCGGTCTTCGAAGCGCACGCCGTGCTGTTCGAGCTCTTCGGCGTTCCACCCCGCGCCGATGCCGAATAGAAAACGGCCCTTCGACAACGAGTCGAGCGACGCGACGCGCTTCGCCAGCGTGATCGGATGGTGCTCCGGGACCAGACAGATGCCGGTACCGACTTCGAGCTTCGTCGTCACGGCCGCGACCTGCGCCAAGTACGTGAACGGTTCGTACGCTTCCCAATAGATGCTCGGCAGATCGCCGCCGGGCGGATACGGCGTCCGCCGCGACGCCGGGATGTGCGTGTGTTCCACCACCCACACCGAGTCGAAGCCGCGCGCTTCCAATTCGCGACCGAGCTCGACCGGCGCGATCGCGTAGTCGGTTGGAAACGTCGAGACGCCGATGCGCACGGTGCTAACGCCTTTGCCGAGGGGTGTTGCCGCGCATCTCGTCGATACGCGGGTCGTTCGGATAGATCCATTCGTCGCCGATGACCTGCGCCACGCGCAGCTCCGGCGGAATGTTGTCGATGCCGATCATGCGGTCGGCCCATTGGTTCCAGTGATAGATGCGCGCTTCCTGATAGCTGAGCGGCACGCCGCGGAAACCGTACGAACGCACCGACTTTTGAATCCAATTGCCGAATTCGGTGTCTTCGATCAGCACCTGGGCGAGCCGCGCGCCGTCGTCGACGGTCCACATGTCGGGCTTCGGCGCATCGCCCCAGTCGGGCGCGAACGTCCACGTCTCCAGGCGGCACGCGTCGATGCCGTTCGGCCAGAAGATCAGCGGCGGCAACACGTACGGCGACAACGGCGACACCCAATTCGGGAAGATGCCGTACGACTGCGTGCACGTCCGCGCGATCTCGCCAACGGATTCGATCTGCGGCGTACCGGCCGCTGCACGCATCGTCATGCGTTCGTTCGCGCCCGGCGGCGTCGGCGCGACCATGCGGCCATGGCCGTTGCGATACAGCGTATTGACGTTGCGGCGATCGTCGAGGATCGGCGCCACGGTCTTCGGGTGAATGCTGCGAACGTGGTAGACCTCGGTGTTCGCCTCCATCGCGATCTTCCAATTGCACTGCAGATCGAACACGTGGCGTGCGGCGAGTCGGCAGCGGTCGAAGCGGAACTCTTCCCACTCCTGCGCGATCGGCCCGAGCCATTCGAGCAGCGTCGGCGCGTCGGCGTCGAAGTTCACGAAGATCAAATTGCCGAAGCGTTCGCAGCGCACCGGCGCGAGACCGCGGCACGAGAAGTCGAGGCCGCGGAAATCCTCGGGATCACGGATCGCGAGCAAGCGTCCGTCGAGCGCGTAGCTCCAACCGTGATAGCGACAGGTGAGGCGCGGACGCTTGCCGCTCGAGTCGGTGACGATCGGTGCGCCGCGATGGCTGCACGTGTTGTAGAACGCGCGGATCGCGCCGTCGTCGCCGTGCACGATGACGACCGGTTGACCGGCGCGTTCCCACAATCGAAAGCAACCGGGCTCCGGCACTTCGTCGACGTGGCCCGCGAGCAACCACGATTTGCGGAACACGTGCTGCAGCTCGAGCGCGAAGAAGCGCGGATCGGTGTAGCGACCGCCGGGCAGATCCGGCAACAGCGGAAATCCTCGCGGCGGTTCCGTGCGCGACGCTTCGTATTCCATCAACGCGCGCAGCGTCGCGATCTCGGCCGCGTTCATGCTTTTGCGGCGGCCTGCGTTTCGGCTTTCAACACCGAATACATGCGCTTCGCGAAGTACCAACGGCCGCCGCGTTTGACGTATTCGTCGTCGTAGCGGCCGGTGACGTTGCGTCTGACGCCGTCGCGTTGATGCAGGAACTCCTGCTGATACCACACGCCGCGCGCGCGGTCGCCGTCGACGACGATCGGTCCGGCCGACGCGAAGAAACCGACGAACTCGAAATTCGCCATCGCGCCTTTCCACGCACCGACAATCGCGGCGCGGCCCTTGAATTCGCCCATGCCGGCGAGATTCCACGTCGCGTCGTCGCTCCAATTCGCGCTCCACGCGTCGGCGTCGAAGCGCATCACCGCGTCGTTGTACGACTCCACCAACTCGCGAATCGCAAGTCGATCCTCCAGCGGACCCGAACTGATCATTGCTCTCGCTCCTTCTACCTCGCCCCTTTGTAGATTTGGTGAGGAAGTGCTGGACTCTGCCGCAACAAGGTGGCAACGTAAGCGCCCCACTTCGGCGGAGTTTCACGATGGCACGCACGACCGATCACGAAATCGTTTCGATCTATCCATTCACCGAAGCCGAGCAAACGCAGCTGCTGACCCACGCCAACGAATGCGTGTTGATGTGGGCGACCAAAGACGGCTGGCCGGTCGGCGTCACGCACGCGTACGTGTGGAAGGACGGCAAAATGTGGATCACGTTCGCCGCGCACCGCCATCGCGCGGCGGCCATTCGGCGCGACAACCGCGTGTCGGTGTGCGTCAGCAGCACGAGCTATCCGCCCGGCGCGAGCGCCGATCTGCCGCGCGGCGCGATCACGCTGAAGGGCTATGCCGAGTTGTTCGAAGACGCCGCGACGCGCGGCTGGTTCTATCCGGCGCTGTCGAAGAAGCTCAACCCGACCAACGCGGCCGGCGAGCAGTTCTTCAACACGCTGCTCGATTCGCCGACCCGCGTCGTGCTCGCGCTGACGCCGGTCAAATGGATCATGTACAACAGCAAGCTCGCGAATCGCCACATGGCCGGCACCGTCAGCGAAGAAGAACTCGGGCCGCGCTTGTCGAGCGACGCGAAGCGCATGAACGCCGAGCGCAAAGCGCGCGGCTTGCCGACCCGCTGAGCTGAAGCGTCTCGCCGAGCGAGGCGACCGCGCGGCCACGTCAGGTTCCGGCGAGCCGCGCGACGACCGGCGCAAAGTCGGTCATCACGCTGTCCGGCACCGTCACGTACGAGATGCCGAACGTTTCGCGACGGCGCTGCAGTTCGTCGATGATCGTGTCGACGCTGCCGAAGAGCGCGTGCGGATGCTTCAGCATCTCGGCCTGCGTCAGCCCGAAGTTCTTCGCGAACATTGCGACCATGTCGTCCGGCTTCGGCGTCACGAACGTGAAGTAGGCGCCGATCTCGATTTCGATCTCGTCGAACCGTTTCCCCGCACCCGTACGAATCCAGTCGATCTTGCGCGCCGTCTCGTCCGCGGACGACGTGCGTACGCCGTCCGGACCGATGACGCCTTTGCGGTTGTTGAAGTTGAGGCTGACGATGTCGGCCTCGCGCCCGGCGATCTTCAGGATGCGCGGACTACCGCCGCCGATCATCAACGGCGGCAACGGCCGCGATACCGGCTTCGGCACGCCCTCGAAGTCGCGCCACTTCACGGTGTCGTTGGCGACCGACACGTTGCCGTCGGCCGCAAACGCGCGCAGCGCCGCGACGACGTCTTCGAGCCGGCTGATGCGTTCGCCCGGCGGATCGAATTCGATGCCGGTCGCGTGGTATTCCTCTTCGAGCCAACCGGCGCCGAGGCCGAGCTCGAGGCGACCGTCCGACAACAGATCGAGCGTCATCGCTTCTTTGACGAGCACGACCGGCAAGCGGTAGTCGATGCAGAACACGCGGCAGCCGATCTTCAGCGTCTTCGTCACGGCGGCAGCGTGCGCCATGGCCGGCACCGCCGCGAGGTTCTGCACCGGATGATTCGTCTTCGCGAGCGCGGGGCCGGGGCCGAGCAAGTGATCGGCGAGATGCAACGTCGAATAGCCGAGCGACTCCGCCTTGCGCGCGGTTTCCGTCCACGCGACGCCGGTCGGGGCGTTGAACGACTGCACGGCGAAGCGAAACGCCTTCGTCTTCGGCGCCGTCGCGTCGGCCTTCGACGATTTCGTCGCACGCGCGGGCTTCGATGCAGCCGCCGCGCGCTTCGGCTTCGCCGCGCCCGTCATTGCGCGCGCGCTGCGCAGTAGCCGATGCCGCGCCGCAACAGTTCGTAGAACTGCGGCAGCTGCCACGAACCGCGCTCGATGCGCGGATAGCGATCGATCATCGGCTGCATGTCGTAGTAACCGCGACAGTGGCCAAGGTTCAGATACAACACTTCACCGTTGCCGACCTTGTGGATGTAGTACACGGGCCGCGGCGCAGCGTCGTTCCACTGCTCCTCGACGAAGCCCTTCGCGGCGCCGCTGTAGTGCGTCTCGAGCAGCATGTGCAGCTTGCCGTGCACGCGCGACAGGTACAGTTCGTCGTCCGCGTCGAATTCGCCGATCCCCTTCACGAGCTCGTGCTCGGGATCGGCAACGCGCACGCGGAACGGCGCGATCGGCGGGTGCGCGATGAACTGCGTGCCGAGCGTCTGCATCAGGACCGGCGCAATCTCGGGGCTGTCGACGCGGCCGTCGGCGAGAAACTTCAAGATCGAGTTCGTGCCGTGCAGCGCGAACCAGCGCTTGCCGGACGCCACGTAGTCGCGCAACGCCTGCTGCTCTGCTTCGCTCGGCACGACGTTGCAGGTGTACGTGATCAAGAAGTCGCTGCGGCGGATCGCGTCGACGTCGCGATAGTTCTGCGCGACCTTGACGCGGATCTTGTCGTTCTCGCCGAGCAGCTTCAGCAGCTCCAGCCGCGCGAAATCGATGTCGTGATAGTCGCCGGCCGCGACGAGGTAGACCTGCGTCGTTCGATTCGACATGAATCCTCCGCGCGCGCGATCAGTACTGGATGCGCTTCGTGATACCGCCGTCGATCACGACGTTCGTGCCGGTCGTGAAGCCGGAGCGCGGGCTCGTCAGGAACACGACTTGCGCCGCGACTTCGTCGGCGGAGCCCATGCGTCCCAACGGGATTTGCGCGAGCGTGCCTTCGTAGAACCCCGCAGCGCGCTGCTTGATGCTGTCCCACGCACCGCCCTCGATCATGATCGGACCGGGGCTGACCGCGTTCACGCGAATGCCCTTCGGCGCGAGATCCTGCGACAGCGCGCCCGAATAGTTCAGCAGTGCCGCCTTCATCGCGTTGTACGGACCGGCGGAGATGAACTTCTCGAGCGCCGCAGTCGTCGAGATGAACACGATGTTGCCGTTCTTCGATTTCGTCAGGAACGGCATCGCCGCTTCGACGCAGCGCACCGCGCCCAACATGTCGTGTTCGAAGTTCGAGCGCCAACCCGCTTCGCCCGGCGCGTTGCCGCCGCTGACGTTCGACACGAGGATGTCGATGCCGCCCAGCGCGCCCGCCGCTTCGCCGATCCACGCTTTGAGCTGATCGCCGTTACCGACGTCGACCGCTTTGCCGAACGCCTTTACGCCTTTTTTCTGCAGTGCAGCGACCGCAGCTTTCACTTCGTCGTCCTTGCGCGCGCAGATGCCGACGTTGACGCCTTCGGATGCAAACGTTTCCGCGATGGCGCGGCCGATGCCTTTCGTCGCGCCGGTAATCAGCGCGACTTGTCCTTTCAATTGCAGATCCATGGTCTTCCCCCTCTAGTTCTCAGACGTCGTTCGTATTCCGGTTCGAGCAGCGCCGAAGCGTTCGAACGACAAAACCGTCAATCAATCCGGTTTTGAAGCGTACCCCGTCGCCATCGACTTTGTAAGGCCCGTTGTCGCCCCGACATTCGAACGGTTCACCGCGGCTCGGACGAGATCGACTCGCCCCACGGCGTGAACTGCGCGCTGCCCGCGAAAACGCCGCCGTCGACCGGCACGATCGCGCCGTTGACGAACGACGCTGCCGGCGACACCAGGAATTCGAGCACCGCGGCGACTTCGGCGGGTTCGCCCCAGCGGCCGAGCGGTATGTGGCGACGCAGATCCTCGTGCACCGGCGATTGCGAGATCGCCGCCGTCATGCCGGTGTGGATCGGGCCCGGACAGACCGCATTGATGCGAATTCCCTGACGACCCAACTCGAGCGCGGCGGCGCGCACGAAATTCACGACGCCGCCCTTCGCCGCGTTGTATGCCCACAATCCCGGATCGCCGCCGAGCCCGGAGACCGACGCCGTCACCGCGATCGCCGGATGTTGCGCCCGCCGCAGCGCCGGCAATCCCGCGCGCACGCCGAGCACCACCGCGCGCAAATTCACGTCGATCACGCGGTCGAACGTCGCCATGTCGAGCCCGTCGATCGCACCGTTCGCCGGCAAGCCCGCGTTCAGCAACATCGCGTGCACACCGCCGAATTCGCTCGCAATTTCGACGGCGCGCGCATTGAGCGCCGCGTCGGTGACGTCGCCGACGACGCCGCGGCTGCGCGGCGCGATCTCCGTGCGCGCGGCCAGCCATTGCATCGGCGCGAGGTCGACGGCGACGACGCTGCCGCCGAGATCGAGGATTCGCTCCGCGCACGCGCGCCCGATACCGGACGCAGCGCCGGTCACGATCGCGACGCGGCCGCGCCAGGTCGTCACAACCCGAGTACCACTTTCGCGACGATGTTCTTCTGCACCTCGCGCGCGCCGCCGAAGATCGACGCGGCGCGACCGTTCAAGTAACGCGCGGCGACGATCTCCGTCCCCGCCGGGCCGGGCCAATCATCCCCGTCGCCGGAACCGGCGATCGACAAGAGATTCGCGCGCGGCAGCCCGTAGTAGTCGATCGCCTCGAGCAGCAGCGTCTCGAGCGTCTGACCGATGTCGACGCTGGTGTTTTTCTGCAACGACGACTCCGGTCCCGGCGAGCCGCCGCGCGCCATCCGCGCGAGCGTCGCGAGTTCCGCGAACTCGAGCGCCATCACCCGAATCTCGAGATCGGCGATGCGCTTGGCGAATAGCGGATCGTCCGCGAGCGCCGCGCCGCCGCCGTCGCATTGCCGGCGCGACAGCGCGCGCAATTCGTCGACGCCGTTCTTCAGCCGCACCGCCGCACCGCCGCCGCCGCGTTCGAACTCGAGCAGGTATTTCGCGACGGTCCAGCCGTCGTTTTCGGCGCCGACGCGGTTCGCCTGCGGCACGCGCACGTTGTCGAAGAACACCTGATTCACTTCGTGATCGCCGGCGAGCGTGATGATCGGCTGCACGGTGACGCCCGGCGTCGCCATGTCGATCAGCAGGAACGTGATCCCGGCTTGCGGCTTGACGGCGTCGTTGGTGCGCACGAGGCAGAAGATGTGGTCGGCGAATTGCGCGTGCGTCGTCCAGATCTTCGTGCCGTTGACGATGTAGTCGTCGCCGTCCTTCGTCGCGCGCGTCTTCAGGCTCGACAGGTCGGAGCCGGAGCCCGGCTCCGAATACCCCTGACACCAGTAGTGTTCCCCGGAGAGCATCTTCGGTAGGTACTCGGCTTTTTGCTCCGGCGTGCCGTAGCGAAACAGCACCGGCGCGAGCATGCGCAAGCCGAGCGGAATGAGTCCCGGTGCGCCCGCGCGCGCGCACTCCTCGGCGAAGATGAACTTCTGCGTCGGTCCCCAGCCGGTGCCGCCGTATTCGACCGGCCACGCCGGCACGGCCCAACCCTTGCGCACGAGGATCGCCTGCCAGCGCATGGCCACGTCCTTGTCGGCGAACACGGTGGTGGTCTTGCGCGTGGCGGCGCGCAGGTCGGGCGTCAGCTCGCGCGCGAGGAACGCGCGCACTTCCGCGCGAAATGCTTCGTCGGCCGCGTCGAATTCGAAATTCATGTCCGGATACTCCGAGCGAGACGCCGCCGCGCGAACAGGTTCATGGATGGGGCGCGGCACAATGCGACGCCCCGGCGAAAGGCGGTCGAGAATACGGAAACGCAAAACAGTCAGTCAAGATTGTTTTATAGTCGGAGCCTGCAGGCCAATGGGAGGGCGCGAATGAGCACGATCAATCGACAGTTCCGCATCGCTGCGCGGCCGATCGGGATGGTCAAGGAAAGCGACTTCGAATACGCCGAAGCGCCGGTGCCGGACATCCGCGACGGTGAAGCGCGAATCAAGACGACGTACATCTCGCTCGACCCGTCGATGCGCGGCCAAATGGAAAACCGCGCCGACTACGTCGCGCCGCTCGCGATCGGCGACGTGATGCGGGCCGGCGGCGTCGGCGTGATCGAAGCATCGAAGAATCCGGATCTGCCGCAAGGCGCCGTCGTCGCCGGCACGTTCGGCATGCAGGACTACGCCGTGACGAACGGCAAGAACAACCCGGTCCGCATCTTTCCGCCGGACGCCGATCCGACCGCGGTACTCGGCGTGCTCGGCGGCACCGGCATGACCGCGTATTTCGGCCTGCTCGATCTCGGGGAGCCGAAACCCGGACAGACCGTCGTCGTCAGCGGCGCGGCCGGCGCGACCGGCAGCATCGCGGGCCAAATCGCGCGGATCAAAGGCTGTCGCGTCGTCGGCATCGCCGGCAGCGCTGCGAAATGCAAATGGCTGACCGACGAGCTCGGCTTCGACGTCGCGATCGACTACAAGGCCGAAGACGTCGGCCGCGCGCTCGACGCCGCGTGCCCGAACGGCATCAACATCTATTTCGACAACGTCGGCGGCGAGATCCTCGACCTCTGTCTCGCTCGCATCGCGATGAACGCGCGCGTCGTGATCTGCGGCGGCATCTCGCGCTACAACGCGCAAGGTCCGCTTCCGGGACCGCGCAACTACTTCAACCTCGTGTTCCGGCGCGCGCGGATGGAAGGCTTCATCGTGCTCGACTACGCGCGGCGCTTTCCCGAAGCGGCGCGCGACATGCAGCGGTGGCTCGACAGCGGCCAATTGAAGCATCGCGCGACGGTGGTCGAGGGCTTCCGCAAGCTGCCGCAGGCGCTGATCAAACTCTTCGAGGGCGACAACGTCGGCAAGATGATGGTGAAGGTATGACCACGACACCGGGAGAAGCCATGTCCGCAGCGACCAAAGTGGCCACCACGGCGCTCGACCAATTCACGCCGCTCGACGTCGACGTGCTCGCGTGTCCGCATCAGTACAACGCCCGCATGCGCGGCGAGGCGCCGATCTACCACTGCCCGCGCACCGGCATGTTCTTCGTGTTCGACTACGCCACGATCCGCCGCATCGCCGGCGACCCGGAGACGTTCTCGAACAAGTTCGGCGCCGCGATGCGCGTCTCCGGCGAGGTCGATCCGCGCCTGGCCGAGATCCGCGCAACGGGTTATCCCGCCGTCGACACGATGCTGACCGAGGATCCGCCGGTGCATCGTCGCTACCGCGGTTTGGTGAACCAGGCGTTCACCGCGCGCCGCGTCGCCACGCTCGAAGGCGACATCGAGAAGATCGCGAACGATCTGATCGACGCGTTCGTCGACGCGGGGCGCGTCGACCTCGTCGCCGCGTTTTGCGGTCCGCTGCCGCTGACGGTGATCGCCGACCAGCTCGGCGTACCGCGCGCCGATCTGCCGCTGTTCAACAAGTGGTCCGACGCGTTCGTCGCGCAGCTCTCGCGCATGGCATCGCCCGACGAGGAGATCGAGGCGGCGAAGCTGATCGTCGAATTCCAGCACTACTTCGCGCAGAAGCTCGACGAGCGCCGCCGCGACAAGCACGACGACATCATTTCCGACATCGTGCACGCGCGCCTCGAAGGCGAACGGCCGCTCGATACGGCCGAGTCGCTGTCGATCATCCAGCAGCTGCTCGTGGCCGGTAACGAAACGACGACGTCCGCGATCGCCGAAGGCGTGCTGCTGCTCGTTCGGCACCCGGAGCAACTCGCGAAGCTGCGCGCCGACCCGGGCCTCGTGCCGAATCTCGTCGAAGAGGTGCTGCGGCTATCGACGCCGACGGCCAACATGTGGCGCGTCTGCACGAAGGACACGGTCGTGAACGGCACGAAGATTCCGGCCGGCGGCCTGGTCCAGCTCCGCTATTCGTCGGCCGACCGTGACGAACGCGTGTTCGCCGAGCCGGATGCGTTCGACGTATCGCGCGACAACGTGCGCGCCAACATCGCATTCGGCTACGGCGTGCACATGTGCATCGGCGCGAGCCTCGCCCGCAAGGAAATGGAGGTCGCCTTCCGGGTCTTGCTCGAACGCTTGGACAACGTCGCGCTCGATTGCCCGGAGGGCGATCTCGTCTATCCGCCGAATGTGTTGTTGCGCGGCCTCGCGGCGCTACCGGTGCGATTCACGCCGCGCTGATCGGCGCGGCCGATCAGGCGAACGCCACCGGCCGCAGTTCGATCTCTTCGTCGTACACCAGATGGTCGAGCACCATGCTGGCCGGAAATATCCGCATGACTTGCTCGCCCTCGACGCGGGTCGCGGCCCGCACGATCACCACCTCGTTGGCGGTGCCGAGCGCGCTCGCGATGTACGTCTGATCTTGCAGTCTGAATGCTCGTCCGAGCAGAAACCGATAATCCACACCTGACTCCGTTCAACGAAACGCGCCATCCGGCGCACCTATCGGGAATGTGACTGCGTTCCCAAGGTCGCGAGTTTACGCATCACGCTCGCGCAGGCTGTAAAGTGCGGTAAGAACGTGTATTGCCCTTGTGAGGTCACGATGCCCGTACGCGTACTCGTCTTCGGCGCGCATCCGGACGATGCCGAATTTCACGCCGGCGGATTCCTCGCGCTGCACCGCGCGCGCGGCAGCGACGTGCGGATGATCTCCGTCACCGACGGCAGCGCCGGACATCAATCGATGGATCGGCCGACGCTCGCCGAACGACGGCGGCTCGAAGCGAGCCGCGCCGCCGCGGTGATCGGCTGCGAAGTGGAGGTATGGAAAAACCTCGACGGCGAACTCGAGCCGACGCTCGCAGCGCGCCGCGACGTCATACGCGAGATCCGCCGCTTCGAGCCCGATCTCGTGTTGACGCATCGCATTCACGACTATCACCCCGACCATCGCGCCGTCGCGATGCTGGTGCGCGATGCGTGCTACATGGTGCGCGTCCCGAACATCGTGCCGGAAGCGAAAGCGCTGCCGAACGATCCGGTCGTCGCGTGCTTCGCCGACTTCTTCTCGCAACCCGCACCGTTTCGCGCCGACGCGAAGGTCGACGTGGCGCCGGTCATCGAGACGTGGTCGCGCATGCTCGACTGCCACGAATCGCAGGTCTACGAGTGGATCCCGCACACGTACGGCCGCGGTCACGAGGTACCGAGCGATCGCACCGAGCGGCTGCGCTGGTTGCCGGAGTTCTATCCGCGCCCGCGCGGCGTCGCACGACGGTTCGCGCCGGAGCTGAAGCTCGCGGAAGCGTTCGAGATCTCCGAATACGCCCGCAAGCCGACGCGCGACGACATGACGCGGTTGTTCTTCGCGCCATAGACGATTCGCTCCGTACACGAAGAGGGGCGCCGCTTCGCGGCCGCCGTCGCCGCAGCCGCACGGATCGCCCGGCGTCGTGCAGTCCGACGATTCGGCAATCGCGCCGGAAAATCTCCATCGAATCTCCATCGCATCCTGAGCGCCGCGTCACACGTTCTCCGTGCTAACACTTTGACAGAGGGGCGAGCCCGGCCTAACTTCGCAATCGAGGGCTCAGGGCGAGCCTCGCAGTCGCAACACGCAGGGAGGGCTCTCGATGGCTCCACTCCGCTCGGGTCGCTCGCGCGCATCGGTGCTCATCGCAGCGGTGGTCTTCGCGCTGGCGCCGTTGTCGAGCCGCGCGATCGAACGCGCGAGCGACGCGCCGACGGCGCTCGAAGATCTGTCGGACCTGACCGGCAACCAACGCGCCCTCGCGGACTACCTGAACCGCACCTGCGCCGGCGACGCTTCGCTCGCGTTGTGTGACGCCGGCGACGCGGCGCCCGACCGCACGCGCGCGGCGCTCGATGCGCTCGACCCGTCGTCGCTGATCGACGCCGCGAACTCCGCGCTCGATTTGGCGGCACTCGAAAATCAAGGCGTGTTGCGCCGGCTCGCGGCACTGCGCGCCGGCTCCCGCGGCGTCGATTTCGCGAACCTGACGCTGCAGGTCGGCGATCAACAACTCCAAGGACCGTCGGTGAACGCCATTTCGACGCCGCTCGTCGGCAAGGTCTTCGACGGCGTGCTCGGCGGGTCCGACAGCGCCGACCGAATCGGCGTGTTCACGAACGGCGCAGTGCGGGTCGGCAAGACCGGCGTCGGCGACACGCGCGCGACCGACGCGATCGACCTCGACACCGGCATCGACTATCGCGTGCGCGACGACCTCGCGGTCGGCATCAGCGGCGGCTATTCGCACGATCCGAGCCGGGCGCCGCTCGACCTCGCGGCGTGGCGCGGCTCGCTGTACGGCACCTACTTCGCCCCGAATCGCTTCCACGTCGACGCGCTCGTGACGTACGGCGCGGCCGACGTCGATACGACCCGCGTCGTCGACGCGAGCGACGCGCTCGGCAACCCGGCCAGCATCGCGAAGGCGAACGCCGGCGGACGGCAGTTGTCGGGCGTCCTCGTCGGGGCATTCGACTGGCGTTACGGGCCATGGGCGTTCGGCCCGCGCGTCGGCGCGTACTACCTCGATACCGACGTCGGGCGGCTCGACGAGACCGGCGCCGGCGACTACGACCTCAGCGTCGGCAATCAGAGCGCCCAGTCGCTGCGGCTCAACGCCGGCGCGCGCCTCGGTGTATCGGTACGGCTGCCGTGGATCGTGCTGACGCCGCGACTCGACGCCGACTACGTGCACGACGTCGCCGACCGCAGCCAAACCGTCGACGTACGTCTGGCGGGCGATGCGGGCACCGACGACGGCGATTCGATCGACGCGAGCCTGCGCCCAACTCGCACCGATCCCGGCTACTTCGTCTGGACGGTCGGCGCGACGGCACAATGGACGAAGCTCTTGTCGGCGTTCGTCTCGTACCGGACTTACGCCGGTGCCGACGCTCCGGTGACGAAAGAACTGATGTGGGGACTGCAGTTCAAGGCGACGCCGTAACGACGTCGCGCCGATCGCCGGCGCGACCACCGAATCGTCACCGCGCCAACGACCGCACGAAGGCAATCAACGCCCTGTTCACCGCGTCGGGCGCTTCCTGCTGCGTCCAATGTCCGATGCCGGGCAGGATGACGACGTCGCGCAGGTTCGGCACGATCGCGCGCATCTGCGCTTCGTAACCCGGATTCATCCGGATCAAGTCACGGTCGCCGCTGATGAAGAGCGCCGGCTGCTCGATCTTCTTGCCTTGGAATGCGCCGGACAGCGCCCAGTTGCGGTCGAAGTTCCGATACCAGTTGAGGCCGCCGCGAAAACCGCTGCGCGTGAACTCGGCCGTGAAGAAATCGAGAT
>DASRZO010000142.1:0-27828 GCA_035686405.1 Pseudomonadales bacterium
AGCGCCATCCTTGACGAACTCCATCGAGACCGAGTTGATGCAGTAGCGCAGGTGCGTCGGCGGCGGTCCGTCGGGGAAGACGTGACCTTGGTGACTGTCGCAGCGCGCACAGCGGGTCTCGATTCGAACCATCCCGTAGGACAGGTCGCGAATCCCGACGACGTGCGTGTCGCGAAACGGCGCGTAGAAGCTCGGCCAGCCGGTACCGCTCTCGAATTTGGTTTGCGCCCGGAAGAGCGGCAATCCGCATAGGCGGCAGCAGTAGACGCCCGGCTCCTTGTTGGCGAGCAGTCCGCCGCAGAACGGCGCCTCGGTGCCGTGCTTCAACAGTACGTCGGCCTCCTCCCGAGTGAGGCCGGACTCGAGCATCTTGCGTTCCGCCGCAGTCGGCGGCGTCAGATCGAAAGCTTCGACCGATGCTGCTGTCTGATTCATCGTGTACTCCAATCGGTGCATTCAGAGGATTTTGGCAATGTCTTTCTCGATCGACTCGGGCGTGTCCATCGATGCGTAGCGACGGACGACTTTGCCGGTTTTGTCGACCAAGAACTTCGTGAAGTTCCACTTGATGGATTCCGATCCGAGCAGACCCTTCGCTTCCTTTTTCAAGAGCTGGTAAACGGGAGCGGTCTTGTCGCCGTTCACGTCGATCTTCGCGAACATTGGGAACGTCACGTCGTACTTCAGCGAACAAAACTGTTTGATCTCGCCTTCGTTGCCGGGCTCTTGGTGGCCGAACTGGTCGCACGGGAATCCGAGCACGACCAAGCCCTTGTCCTTGAACTTGCGATACAGCGCCTCGAGGCCGCTGTATTGGGGCGTGAAACCGCATTTCGATGCGACGTTGACGATCAGCAACGTCTTGCCTTTGTAGGCGCCGAGCGACTGTTGTGCGCCGTCGATGGTTTTCGCTTCGAGCTCGTAAACGCTGGGCATGGTCGACTCACTGACGCTTGTTGTGGGGCGATGTTACGCGAACCCGCGACCGCAGCGGCAGTGCCGCCTGGTACTCGTTCGTGTCGTACTCAGGCGCGCGCCAGTTGCCCGAGCCATTCGTGCAGCGTCGTGTAGACGCGTTCGTACCCGCGCGGACTCGGCACCCAATCCAACGCGGTGTAGCGGGTGTCGCCGCTCGACGATCCGACCGGCGCCGGAACGATTTGCCATCCGAGTTCGGCGCTGGCGCGTTCGAAGTTGCGTACGGCGCGCGGCATATCCGCAGAATCGGTCACCAGCACGATCCGGCGGATCCCGCTCGGTTTGAGCAAGGCGACGGTATTCGCGGCATTCTGATGCGTGTCGCTGGACTCCCGCTCGAGCCATTTCAATCGAAAGCCGAAGTCGCGCTCGGCGGTTCGCGCGGCGATGTCGGCCTCGGTCGGCCCTACGGCGGCGCCCCAGCCGACTCCGCCGCTGAAGGCGATCGGCAGTTGTGTCGCGCGTGCGAGCCAGATGCCGTAACGCAAGCGCTCGATGCTTCCGGCGGTCAGCTCGCTGTCGCCGTATTCCGGCGCGAGCAATCTCCGGCCACGGCCCAACACGACGATGGCTGAGTCGGCAGCGCTGACGAGCCCCGCAATGTTCGCAGCCGTCAGCGGCGGCGATTCGTCTAGGAGATATCGGGCCAAGATGTCGCCGGTCGCCGGCGTCAACGAGAGCCACAGCGCCGCGCACCCCAGCAGCGCCAGCGGCAGTCCGAAACGCCGGCGCCGCCGAATCGCGTAAGCACCGACAGCGATGATTAAGATCAACGGCACGGGCGGCGCAACGAACGCGAACAGGATCGGCTTCCAGTATTCGATGCCGAACGTTGCGAAAGCGTCGTTCACGAACGATTCACGTGGTGATGGTGGAACGCTGATCGGCGTCGTTCGGAGGTGGCGGAGGGGGTGGGATTCGAACCCACGAAAGGTTGCCCTTTGCTGGTTTTCAAGACCAGTGCTTTCAACCGCTCAGCCACCCCTCCGGAGGGACGGATTATAAGGCGCGGCGGGTCAGCCGAAACCGTGAGGGTATTTCGATTGCCAACGCCAGGCGTCGCGACACATGTCGTCGAGGTCGAAGCGAGTGGTCCAGCCGAGTTCGCGGCGGGCCTTCGACGTGTCGGCGTAGCTCGCGGCGATGTCGCCCGGGCGACGGCCTTCCACTCGATAGGGGATGGTACGACCGGAGGCGCGCTCGAACGCGCGCAGTGCTTCGAAAACGGACGTTCCTTTGCCTGTGCCGAGGTTGTGGATCGTAAGGCGCGGCCCATTCCGCAAATGCTCGAGCGCGGCGAGGTGGCCGAGGGCGAGATCGACGACGTGAATGTAATCGCGCACGCCGGTGCCGTCGGGCGTCGGGTAGTCGTCGCCGAACACGCGCAAGTGCGTACGCCGGCCCACGGCAACCTGCGCGATGTATGGAATGAGGTTGTTCGGTGCGCCGCGCGGATCTTCGCCCAACTCGCCGCTCGCGTGAGCGCCGACAGGATTGAAATACCGCAATAGCGAAATGCGCCACTCCGGGTCCGACGCATACAGATCGCCGAGCAGCTGCTCGATCATCAATTTCGAGCGGCCGTACGGATTGGTCGCGTGCGTCGGCAGATCTTCGGTTGCCGGTACGCGTTCTGGATCGCCGTACACGGTCGCGGACGAACTGAAAACGATCGTCTTCACGCCGTGCGCGCGCATCGCTTCGATGAGCAGCAACGTGCCCGTGACGTTGTTCTCGTAGTACAGCAGCGGCTTTTCGACCGATTCCCCGACCGCCTTCAAGCCGCCGAAATGCACCACCGCATCGAAGCGGCGGTGCTTGAAGAGCGCATCGAGGCAGCCTCGATCGCGCAGATCGCCGTGCACGAAATCGACCGTACGATTGGTCACCCGGCGCACCGCGTCGAGCGACTTGATGGAACTGTTGGACAAGTTGTCGAGGACTATGACGTCGTGGCCGGCGCCCAAGAGTTCGACGCACGTGTGACTGCCGATGAAGCCGGCACCGCCGGTGACGAGCAGGTTCAGTGCCGATTCACTCGCCATGGTGATCTATCCGGAATTTCTCGAGCAGGCTGTACAGCGTAGGGCGCGAAATACCGAGCAGGCGCGCAGCCTGCGCGAGGTTGTGCCCTGCGCGCACCAGCGCGATGTTCACCGCTCTCAATTCGGCGGCGTCGCGCACCTGCTTGAGGTTGAGCGGCAGATCGTCCTCGGGCGTGTCGGCTGCACGCAGGTCGAGGTCGGCGCTCGAGATCGTCGGACCGTCGGCAATGATGCTGGCGCGTTTGACGCGATTTTCGAGCTCGCGCACGTTGCCTGGCCATTTCCACTGGGTCAGCGCAACCACCGCTTCGTCGGAAAATTTGAGCTTGCGCGTCGTTGTCGCGCGCTGCAGGAAGGCGTGTGCCAGCAGCACGGCGTCGCCTTCACGCTCGCGTAGCGGGGGGACGTTCAGCGTGATTTCAGCGAGCCGAAAATACAGATCGTCGCGAAAGGTCTTGGTCGCCAACATGTCTGCAATGGGGCGGTGGGTTGCGCATACGATTCGCACGTCGACTTCGATCAGCGCGTGGCCGCCGACGCGTTCGAGTGAACGTTCCTGAAGGAAGCGGAGGATCTTCGCTTGTAGCGGCAGCGGCATGTCGCCGATCTCGTCGAGAAACAGCGTCCCGCCGTTCGCCATTTCGATGCGACCGAGCTTGCGTGCGACGGCACCGGTGAAAGCACCCTTCTCGTGACCGAAGAGTTCGCTCTCGAGCAGGTTCTCCGGAATGGCTGCGCAGTTGATGGCGACGAAGGTTTTGTCCTTCCGCAAACTCAAGTCGTGCACCGCGCGTGCAACGAGTTCTTTGCCGGTACCTGTTTCGCCGAGGATCAACACGCTCGCGTCCGTCGGCGCCACGCGCTCGATCAAACGCCGTAGCTCGATCATCCGATTGCTGCCGGAGATGATTCCGGCGAGCGGCGTCGGAGCTTGAGCCGCGATCAACCGGCGGTTCTCTTGCTCGATGTCCCACAAGCGGAAAGCGCGATCGACGACGAAGCGCAATGTGTCCGCCTCGATCGGTTTTTGATAGAAGTCGTACGCGCCCGCGGCGATCGCGCGCAACGCGTGTTCGCGCTCTTCGCGGCCGGTGATCACGATGACCTTGGTGTTCGGCAGCAGCGTGCGGATCTCGTCCAGTAGGCCGAAGCCCACCCTGCTGCCGCCGGGATCAGGCGGCAAACCCAAATCGAGCGTGACGACTTGAGGAGGATTGCGGCGTAGCGCGGCGAGTGCCTCGTTGCCGTTTCCCGCCACCGAGACCTGCGCGTCGTCGTCGGCGAAGCACCACCGCATCTGGCTCTGCAGCCCCGGATCGTCTTCGACGATCAGCAGTTGACGTTGCGTCACGCCGTTTGCTCCGCCGTTCGCGCGTCGTTGCGCGGTAACCTCAGGGTGAACTCGGTACCGACGCCGACTTGGCTGCGCACCGCGACGTCGCCGCCGAGCCCGCGGATGTATTCGCGACACTGGAAGGCACCGACGCCGATGCCGGCTACGCCTTTCGTCGTTGCGAACGGTGCGAAGAGATCCCGTTCGATGAATTCGGGGGACATGCCGTGCCCGGTATCGGTGATCGTCACGACGGCCCAGACAGGCGTCGCGTCCAGGCGTACCCTAACGAATCCGTCGTGGGGCGTCGCGTCTTGCGCATTTTGAATGACGTGGCCGACGACGGCGCCGAGGCGCTCGCGATCCGCATTGACGCAGACAGGCGTGCGAATGCTCTCGAACACAGGGCGGGGCGATTGAACGCAGCGCTCGCGTACAACCTGGTCGACGACGCTCGCGAGGTCGAGCGCGACGGATGGCCGAGGTTGATCGGTGGTGCGGAGTTGATCGACCAAGTTCGTCATGCGCGCAACCGCGTTTTCGGTTGTCTTCAGCATGTCGTCGATGAAGGCGGGATTGTTCCGGTGTCGCTCGGCATTGCGTAGCAGCAACCCGAGCTGAGCATTGATGGTCTTCAAATCGTGTACGACGAACGCCGACATTTGGTCCATGGCCCGAAGTTGCTTGGACGCGGATAACACGCTATCGGCGTGGTGCAGTGCGAGGAACGCGGCGGACTGTCGCGCAATGATCTTCAGGATGTCGTAGTCCTCCCAGATCAGATTCATCGGTGTCGCCGGTGGTCCGATTGCGATGATGCCGAACAAGCGGTCTTCGATCGCGAGCGGAACGATGAATCGCGCGCCGCGCAGCAGATCGACGTCGGCGGCGAGGTCGAGCCCGGCGTATGCCTGCCGATTGAGGTGGTATTCGTCGAGGTCGATGATCCAATCGAGGCGCGAGAAAAACTCGACCAGTGCGCGCGAGCCTGCAGGCGAGAACGGTTCGTTCCAATTGCGGCCCATTTGCGCCATCGGCAACAGCAGACCTTCGGGCGATAAACGCCAATACGCACCGGCGTTCGCTTGGAGCAAATCGGTCATCGTGTGGATTGCACGCTGTCCGAGGCCCTCGTCGGCGCTCGACTGTGTCAGTTCGCGCGTCACGCGCAACCATTCGTCTCGGTAGTCGTATTTGTATTCATAGAGATTTCGCGCAATGGCAGTACGCAGCAACGTGCGCAACCGGCCCGACAGGGCGAGCACCGCGAGGCCGATCAATCCGGCAGCGATCAGGAAGACCTCGAAGACCTCGCCCCACTCGCCGCCGAAAAACCGCACGTAGTATCCGGCAGTTCCCATGATCAGCAGATAGGCGCCGGCCAACAGCAACGAACCCGTCCGAAATACGAAGCGCCGCGACAGGTTCACGTTCATGCGGTGCGAACGATTGCGCAGCGATGCGATGCACAGGAACGGCGTCGCCGTCGCGTAGATCCAGCCCAGTGGCGCGAGCAGTTTGAAGTTGATCGCGTTGAAGAGCAGTGCGTCCGCGTACAACGCGAAACCGTACGTGAACACGATGCCGAGGCCGACGATCACGAATTTGACGTTCCATTCGTGATCGCGGCGCGTGTTGCGTGCAACTTGCTCCAACGTGACGATGCCGATCAAACACAGCAACAACTTGAGCAAGATCGGCCAGGTGATCGAGCCGCTGCGATAGTTCGTCAACGGCACCATGACGAGAGCGGCCGTGTACACCATCGCGACCAGAGCCGCGATTGCGAATTGGCTGCGGTAGATCGGATCGCGCAGCTGCGCAAACCCCATGCCCAAGATACGCAGCAGCAGCGTGATCCACGCTGCATACGCCGACATTTCGAGGAGATCGGGGATGGGGCCGGCTCCGAACCCGGCGAATGCGGTGAACCAAGCGGCCGTGAATGCCGACGCGACGAGAGCGGCGCGACCGGTGATGCGCCGAATCCAACCGTAGATGAAAAAGACGACGAGCCCGGCGTACGCGCATAGCCCGACGAGCAGCCCGCCGAACGCGAGCGTGGCGAGCGTCATCGACACGATTCAACCGCCGCGTGAATCACCATAGAAGTCGCGATACCAATCGACGAATCTGCGAACGCCGACTTCGATGGGGGTAGATGGTCGGTAACCGACGTCGCGTACCAGCTCGGAGACGTCGGCGAACGTGTCTGGAACATCGCCGGGCTGCAGCGGTAGCAATCGCTTCTCTGCCTTGCGCCCGAGTGCATCTTCGAGCACTTCGATGTACCGCAGCAGTTCCACCGGGTTGTTGCTGCCGATGTTGTACAGGCGATAAGGCGCTGTTCGCGACGCGCCGGCGGTCGACGCCCCCGCCCCCAAGTCGATAGCCGGCACGCGATCGAGGACACGGACGACACCTTCGGTGATGTCGTCGACGTACGTGAAGTCGCGGCGATGATGGCCATGGTTGAACACATCGATCGGTTTGCCGTCGAGGATGCAGCGCGTGAAGTGGAAAAGCGACATGTCGGGTCGACCCCACGGTCCGTACACCGTGAAGAACCGCAATCCCGTCGTCGGGATCGTGAATAGATGGCTGTACGTATGGGCCATCAATTCGTTCGCTTTCTTGGTCGCAGCGTACAGGCTCACGGGGTGATCGACGTTGTCGTCGACGGAGAACGGCATCCGCACGTTAGTGCCGTATACCGAGCTCGACGAGGCGTAGACGAGATGCTCCGTGCCGAAACTTCGAACGCTCTCGAGGATGTTGAGAAAACCCGTCATGTTGGAGTCGATATACGCTTGCGGGTTCTCGAGCGAATACCGTACGCCGGCTTGAGCGGCGAGGTGAACCACCCTGTCGGGGCGCGCGCCCTCGAGCACGCGTCGCAGCGCGGGCGCATCGGTGATATCGACGCGTTCGTCGGAGTAGCCGGGTCGCCCAACGAGGCGGGCGAGGCGCGCCTTCTTCAACGATACGTCGTAGTAGTCATTCAGATTGTCGACACCGACGACCGTGTCACCGCGATCGAGCAAACGCGCTGCGACGTGCGAACCGATGAAACCCGCGCTACCGGTGACGAGAACCTTCACTCGGATCTACTCAGAGGCGGGCGGTCGTGCACTGCTTCGGGAACAGGTGCTTGACGTCGAAGACGACGCATTCCGATTTGCCGAGGCGCCGAATTGCTTCGGCGCCCATCTCTCGAAACTGGTCGTGGGCCACCGCAATCACGATGGCGTCGTAGTAGTGCTCCGGCAACGAGTCGACCATGCGAATGCCATACTCTTCGTGCGCGTCCTCGGCGTGAACCCACGGATCGTGAACGTCGACCTCCGCGTGGTATTTCTGTAACTCACGAACGAGGTCGACGACGCGCGTGTTGCGGATGTCGGGGCAGTTCTCCTTGAACGAGAGGCCGAGGATCAACACCTTCGAATCGACGACGTGGATCTTTCGTTGAGTCATCAGCTTGATGACTCTCTCGACGACGTGTTCGCCCATCGAGTCGTTGATGCGCCGCCCGGCCAAGATGATTTCCGGGTGGTAGCCGATCTCCTGGGCTTTGAACGTCAGGTAGTAAGGATCGACCCCGATGCAGTGTCCGCCCACCAGGCCGGGTTTGAACTGCAGGAAATTCCATTTGGTGCCGGCGGCCTTCAACACCTCTTCGGTATCGATGCCCATCTTCTCGAAGATCAAGGTCAGTTCGTTGATCAATGCGATGTTCAAATCGCGCTGCGTGTTTTCGATGACCTTGGCGGCCTCGGCAACGCGGATGCTCGACGCGCGATGCGTCCCGGCCGTGACGATCGACGCGTACAACCGGTCGATGAGATCGGCTGCTTCGGGCGTCGAGCCCGATGTCACCTTCATGATCGACGTGAGTCGATGCGTCTTGTCGCCGGGATTGATCCGTTCCGGGCTGTAACCGGCGAAGAAGTCCGTGTTGAGCTTGAGGCCGGACGTCTGTTCGATGATCGGTAGGCAGACCTCTTCGGTCGCGCCGGGATACACCGTGGATTCGTAGACGACGACGGCGCCGCGCTTGATGACTTGACCGATGGATTTGCTCGCGGCTCGCAACGCGGCCATGTCCGGGCGCTTGTAGACGTCGATGGGCGTCGGGACCGTAACGATGAACACGTTGCAGGACGAGAGGTCCGCCAGATCCGTCGAATACTTCAGGTGAGTCGCTGCGCCGAGCTCCTCGCCGCTGACTTCGAGTGTCGAGTCGCGTCGATGCCGTAGTTCGTTGACGCGTGCTTGATTGATGTCGAATCCGATCGTCGGGTAGCGCCGGCCGAATTCGACGGCAAGCGGCAGACCGACGTATCCCAATCCGACAATTGCTGGGCGTGCGTCGGCCAGGTCTGTGATCAGCATGTCCAAGCCGTCCGTTGTTTCGGTGTATTATGCCGACAACCGCGCGACCAACTGTGACGAGCTTGTAGTCCGAAGTAAACCGGCCGACCGTTCGCGTGTGCGTTACAAGACCTTACAGGTGTTCGAGTGGGCGATCGGTAGAATCGTCGGCCTTTAGCCGTAGGTACATCGATGAGCACGATTGAGCGAGCAGCAGCTCGACTCGGCGCGATCGGTAAGGTCCGAGCAGAGCCCTTTCTCCGAGAGCCCGCTCCGATCGCGGAATCCGCTTCGACAGTACCGATCGCCTCGGACGTTGCGTTGGAAGAGCCGTTGGCTCTGAGCGCACCTCCGAGCTTCGCAGCCAAATTCTCGGAGCCGCACATCGGCGGCGGATATTGCGAAATCGACGTCAATGCGCTGACGGCGGCCGGCTTTGCGACGCAGGAGAACGTCAACGTCGAAATCGCGGCGGATCTGCGGCGGATCAAGCGGCCGTTGCTGATGGCCATCAAGAAGTCGGCCGCGCTCGGCAACGCCGGCCTCCCGCACAACTTGATCCTGATCACGAGCGCGTTGCCCGGCGAAGGGAAGACCTTCGTGTCGATCAACTTGGCATTGAGCGTCGCCGCGGAAGTCGATCGTAGTGTCCTGCTGGTGGACGCGGACGTCGCCAAGAACGACGTTGCGCGAGTGCTCGGCGTCAACTACGAGGCGGGGCTAACGGATTTGTTGAACCGCGATGGCCTTCCGCCCGACGACGTCGTATTGCAAACGAATATCGACTCGCTGTCGTTCCTCCCCTCGGGCCGTATGCTGCCGAACGTCGACGAACTGTTTGCGAGCGACAAAATGACGAACTTGATGCGGGAGCTCGCGGAGCGAGACCCGAGTCGGATCGTCATCGTCGACGGCCCGCCGCTGCATGCCGGTACGGAGGCGGGCGTACTCGCCCGCATGGTCGGTCATGTGGTCGTCTTGGTCGAAGCGGATCAAACGCCGCAGTCTGCGCTGGAAGATGCCATGCATCAGCTGAAAGGCTGCCATTCGGTCAGCATGATCTTGAACAAGGCGCGGCGGCGCGCGTCCGATCATGTGACGTACGGGTACGGCTACGGTTACGGCAGCCAGGGGAGCTAACGGATGTATCGCGAGTTCTTCGGGCTGACGGGCAAGCCGTTCCAGCTTTCGCCGGACGCGCGATTCTTCTATCCGAGCAAAGAGCACAAGCGCGCACTGTCGTTCTTGCAATACGGGCTAGGGCAAGGTGACGGCTTCATCGTCATTACCGGCGATGTCGGTACCGGTAAGACGACGCTCGTGCAGACCTTGCTATCGGATCTCGATCCGAAGGTGTCGGTCGTCGCGAACATCGTGACGACGCAGCTGAAAGAAGACGATCTGTTGACGTTGGTCGGCTTCCAGTTCGGCATCCGGCCGTCGGCGGCGGGCAAGGCGGTGCTGCTGCGCGACCTCGAACAGTTCTTCCTGCATCGGGTGCGCGAGCACAAGCGCGTGTTGTTGATCGTGGACGAGGCACAGAACTTGCCGCCGCAGTCGGTCGAAGAACTGCGGATGCTGTCGAACTTCCAGTATCAAGGGCGTCCGTTGGTGCAGGTGTTCCTGCTGGGGCAGGAAGAGTTTCGCGCGACGCTGCTGTCGGAAGGGTTCGAACAACTGCGTCAACGGATCATCGCGACGTATCACTTGAATCCGCTCGAGGCGGCCGAGACGCGAACGTACATCGAGCATCGGCTCGGGTTGGTCGGGTGGCGCGCCGATCCCGCATTCACGGACGATGCGTTCGACCGCATCTACGCGTTTACCCAAGGTGTGCCGCGGCGCATCAACAACTTGTGCGATCGGACGTTGCTGTACGCCTTCCTCGAAGAGTTGCATCACATCGATGGTGACGTCGTGCAGCGAGTGGCCGACGAGATCGGGAACGAGTTCATCGGCGCCGATCTCGACAACAAGCCGAAGGCCCCTGCTGCTGCTCAAGATGCACCAGTGCAACCGCTCGAGAGCATGGCGCGGATGATGTTCGACAAGGCGAACGTGCAGCAGCGACTTGCTTCGTTGGAGCGCGCCGTCGACACGCTTGGTCACGGGTTGAAGGACGAGTTGCACGACATCCGCACGTTGCTGACGGAGCTCGTCAGAGAGATGAAAGAGCAGCGCGCGAAAGTCGGCGAACTGTCGAAGCGCAAGCGCGCGTCGTAGATTCCTCGTCAGTGAAAGTCGCGCGATGCGAACGTTGGCGCTGCATCCGTGCGGCCGAGCGTTTCCAACAGCGACGTGTGGTCGACGACGTGCCCGGCGACGACGTGAATGACTTCGCCTTCGCGCTCGATGGTGCCTTTGATCTGCAACAGTTGTCCTTGCAGCAGCTCAGCTCGATAGCGTTCGAGCACCGATGTCCACACGATGACGTTGATGTTGCCGGTTTCGTCTTCGAGCGTCAGGAACACGACGCCGGATGCGGAGCTCGGCCGTTGTCGGCACGTGACCAGCCCGGCGACTTGGATGAATTGCCCGTGATGGGCTTCGTTCAACTGCGCTGCGCGCCGGCAATCGCAAATCGGTATGCAATCGCGTAACAGCTGCAGCGGATGCGGCCCGAGCGTCAACGTCAGATAGCTGTAGTCTGCGAGCATGTCTTGCGCGACCGTCGGCGCATCGAGATGCACATCGGTGCGATATGCATCGTGCCGATCGGCCACTTGCCAAAGCGGGGGCGGCGATTGAATGGCCGCGACGTCCCAATGCGCTTGATAGCGATGCCCAGACAATTCGGCGAGCGCACCGGCTCGCGCCAAGCAACCGAGCTCGGCGGAATTCAGCGCAGCGCGTATCGCCAAGTCCTGGTTGTCGCGATAGGGCTGATTGTTCTGAATTCGAAGCCCAGCCTCTTCGCCAAGGCCTTTGACGAGCCTTAAACCGAGACGCAACGCCGCTTGCTCGTGATCGTATCGATATGGGCTCGGAAGCGGCGGCGACGAAGGTGCTTCCAGTCGATGATCCCAACCGCTGCATTGCACGTTCACCGGCCGCGTCTCGATGCCGTGGCGGCGTGCGTCCTGAATCAATTGCGACGGCGAATAGAATCCCATCGGTAAGCTGTTCAGCAGCCCGCAATAGAACGCGGCCGGTTCGTGCCGTTTCAACCAGGCCGAGACGTAGACGAGCAGCGCGAAGCTCGCAGCGTGCGATTCCGGGAACCCGTATTCGCCGAAGCCTTTGATCTGCTCGAAGACGCGTTCGGCGAACGAACGATCGTGGCCGCGTGCCAACATGCCGTCGATCAGCTTCGTTTCGAACTGTTCGAGACCGCCGCGACGCTTCCAAGCCGCCATCGCGCGGCGGAGTTGATCGGCTTCGCCTGCACTGAAGCCGGCAGCGACCATCGCGAGTTCGATCACTTGTTCTTGGAAGATCGGAATGCCGAGCGTTCGCTGCAAGACTCCGCGCACTTCTTCGCTGGAATAGGTCACCGGCTCGAGGCCCTGCCGTCGCCGTAAATACGGGTGAACCATGTTGCCTTGGATCGGCCCCGGCCGAACGATCGCGACTTCGATGACGAGGTCGTAGAACGTGCTCGGTTTGAGACGCGGCAGCATGCTCATCTGCGCACGCGACTCGACCTGGAACACCCCGACGCTGTCGCCGTGCTGCAGCATTTCGTACGTTCGCGGATCCTCGGGCGGAATCGAGTCGACCGTGAATCCGCCGCCGCGAAACGTTTTTACGTGATCGAGCGATTTGCGAATGGCGGTCAGCATACCGAGCCCGAGGACATCGACTTTCAGCAAACCGAGGGCCTCTAGATCGTCCTTGTCCCATTGAATGACGGTTCGATCTTCCATCGTCGCATTTTCGGTCGGCACCAATTGCGCAAGCGGACCTTTCGAGATCACGAAGCCGCCGACGTGCTGCGACAAATGGCGCGGAAATCGAATGATTTCTCGAACGAGCAACAGAAATTGCTGCACCGTCGGACTCCGAGCGTCGACGCCGGCACGCGCGCAACGCGCTTCGAGCACCTGCTGTTCGTCCCACCACGCGAGCGACTTCGCCAACAGATCGACGAGATCCGCGGATAGACCGAGTGCTTTGCCGACGTCTCGCACAGCACTGCGCGGCCGATAGGTGATCACCGTGGCCGCCAGCGCTGCGCGATTGCGTCCGTATTTCTTGTAGATGTATTGGATGACTTCTTCGCGCCGCTGATGCTCGAAATCGATGTCGATGTCGGGCGCTTCGTTGCGCTCGCTCGAGACGAAACGTTCGAACAGGACATGTTGTCGCGATGGATCGACTTCGGTGACGTTGAGGCAGTAGCAGACGGTGGAATTGGCGGCCGAACCTCGACCCTGACACAAGATGCCTTTGGTTCGAGCGAACTGCACGATGTCGTAGACGGTCAGGAAGAAGTACTCGTAGCGCAGCTTCGCAATCAATTCGAGTTCGGCTTCGATCATGCCGACGACGTGCGATGGAACGCCGCGCGGCCATCGCTGCGCTGCGCCGGCGAACGTGACTTGTCGTAGGAATTGGGTCGGCGTAAATCCCGGCGGCACCAACTCTTCTGGGTATTCGTAGCGCAATTCGTCGAGCGAGAACTTGCAGCGGTCGAGAATTGCAACGGATTCCTGCAGCATTTCGGTTGGATACAGTGCACGCAGTCGATCGAGCGGACGGAGATGCCGCTCGCGATTCGCGTGCAACGCGGTACCGAGCTCTTTGATCGACGTCTTCAAACGAATCGCGGTCAGAACATCCTGCAATGGCTTGCGCTCCGCGACGTGCATGTGGACGTCGTTGCTCGCGACGATCGGTAGATCGAGCCGCATCGACAAGGTCAGCGCGGCCGCCGCCAAATCGAGATCGTCGCCGTTCTGCAGCAATTCGAGCGCGATCCATAGGTTCGGCAAAAGGCTGCGCAAGCGACGACCTTGATCGATCAGTGCGCCGATCGATGCATGGCCAGGTATCCACAAGGCCAAACAGTCGGCGACGCCCCAGCTCAAGTCGTCGATCGAAACGCGATAGGCGCCTTTCTCGGCGTGCAATCGCGCACGCGTGATCAGCGTCGACAGCTGTCCATAGGCAGTCCGATTGGGCGCCAACATGACGAGCTTGATGCCTTCGGCGAGCACGAATTCGGCGCCGATGACGAGTCGAATCTTGTGACGCTTCGCCTCGATGTGAGCTTTGACGATGCCGGCAAACGAGCATTCGTCGGTGATCGCGACACCGCGGTAACCGAGCTCCGCTGCGCGAGCGACCAGCTCTTCCGGATGCGAGGCGCCGTCGAGAAAGCTGAAGTTGCTCTTGCAGTGCAGCTCTGCAAAATCGTCAGGCGAAGTAGCCATGGATGAACCACGCTCCATCTCGATCGACGAATACCCAGCATTGGCTGCCGTTCGCGTGGCGCGCGACGAAGTAGTCGCGATGTGCAGCGTCGTGGACGTCGGCCGCCGTCCACCAGCCGACGTCGATTCGTTCCGGCCCCCGTAACAGCGTCAGTTGCCGTCGCCGTGTCGGTTTCGGTGTGCGCAGCAATGCGAGCGGGCGCCGAACCGGACCGGGAGGGCGGCGGTCGAGTCGTGCGGTCGTTCCGAGCGTCGGTTCCGCGGCGCTCCACGCGAGCTCGGGACGGTGGTCGTCTTGGATCCGAATACCGGAACACACGCCATCGCCGAGGCGTGCTTTGAATTGATCGATCAACTCGGCAGGCGAATGTCCGGCTCGTTCCGAGCGGCCGAACAACTGCCGGCTTTCGTCGTGCCACGGCGCGAGGCGAATCGTCGTCAATTGCAGTGACAACACTTCGTCGGGGAGCTCGAGCGCTTCGAGTTTCAAGCGACTGATCGACAGCAAAGCCTGGCTGCTTTGCTGCGGCTGGGCGAACTCCACCTCCATAGTCGTCGCGGGCGAATTGAACGGTGCGAATCGCCAACCGAGCCGGGTTGCGCCGAGCTGCCGGCCGATCAACCAGTGATTCAAATCGCGCGCGAGGCGTTGCATCGGAAACGACAGCGCTTCCTTGCTCGAGATCGTCTGCAGGAAGTTCAATTCCGACGCGAAACGCTCGAACGGTGTGACGAGTATTCGCGGGTCCGGACGCTGCCCCGATAGCCGTTCGAGATAGTCGAGCAGCTTGGGGCCGAAGCGTCGGCCCAACTCTGCCGTCGGCAACCTGAACACCTGGCCGAGCGTTTCGATTCCCATGTTCGCGAACCGCTCGACGACATCGGTATCGAGCTCCGTATGTCGCAACGCGATGCGCCGGAGCGATTCGAACACGGCAGATTTGACGTCGGCCGGTCCCGGCGACCGGGGCAAATCGCAGTTTTCGCGGGCTCGCGCCAGCGCGAGCGCCGCGAGCGGGGTATGACCGATACCGATGTCGGTGCGGTGGCCCAGTTCGCCCAACAATCCGATCAAGGCGCGCTTCAGGCCGTAAAGTCCGCCGAACAGTTTGAGGCTGCCGTCGACTTCGATCAGGATCGAGGAAGGCTCGTGGATGCTGACGCTGGCGCTGAAGCGATAGGCTGCTTCTGCTAAAAAGCGCAGCCGCTCGCGCTCCGCCGCGACATCGCGACCGAAATGCACGAGCCCCGCGCTGATGCTGTGGGCGGTCGCGAGGCTGGTACCGATCGTAATGCCGTCGTCGAAGGCCGTTTCGTTACAGGCGACGACGCGGTTGTCTTCGATCAGCGTCATCGGGCGATCGTCGGGCACCCGTCTCGCGCAAACCTCGAGGCCCAACGCGGGTAATTCGGCGCAGAACCACAGCATCGTCAGACCCCCGGCCGAATCGGCTGCGCGACGGCAGGTCGATCGAACGCCGACCAAGCGCGCAGACGCCAGTTGTTCGATCGCCACGTCATCAATTGTTCGCGCAGATCGCAACGCGAAGTGCACGTCGTCCGATGCTCGAGGGGCAATTCGATCTGCGCGACCGGCCACCCGCCGCGACGCTTCAGGATCTCGACGCTCAATCGGTCCGGCGTCGCGGTGTGTTTCAACGCGATGCGCAGTTCCGCCATCGATTGCCGACGGGCTGCGCTGTCGGGACGAAACAAAACGGCGAGCGTCTCGCCGCGGCGGGTCGCGAGTT
Organism: Pseudomonadales bacterium; assembly: GCA_035686405.1. Lineage (GTDB taxonomy): Bacteria > Pseudomonadota > Gammaproteobacteria > Pseudomonadales > Azotimanducaceae > DATJGR01. Next base: position 15,857 of record DASRZO010000142.1, read on the forward strand.
TCAGCCGACGGATATCTTTTGCCGCGAGCTTCGACTCATCGAGCCAAGCAAGGACCGCGCTGCAACTGCTCGATTTGGCCGCGTACTCGGCCGCCCACAATGCATCCTCCGGCGACCGTGGACGGATCCACAGTTGTCTGCCGACGTCGATGCCGATCTCGGCCAGCGCCGGTGCGTATGGAACGTGCGGGGGATCGATCCAAACGATCCACCGTCGCTCGCCGGCGCTCAAAGCAGCGAGTGCGGGTCCGAGCAAGCGCAGCTCGCCGATACCGATTTGGTCCGACAGCATTTCGATCAAGCCGGCTTTGGGCCAACCGCGATCGATCAGTAAGGCATCGAGTGCTGGGTAGCCCGTACCGATGCCTTCGGCGCGAGGCTCGATGCGATCGGCTCGCCAGAGATCGGGATGAGTTAGGAGTGTCTCGGCAGGACCGAATGAGGCCATAGCGACACTGTATTTTCGTACAGGGACCGGCGAGGTTACCTGTATGAAAATACAGTATCAAGGGGTTCGGAATAGTTCAGGCTTGGTATCCGATGCCGCGTCCGATTGCGTAGTAATCGAACCCCAACTGTCCGAGATAGTCGGGGTCGTACAGGTTGCGTCCGTCGAAGATCGTCGGCGCATTCAGCTGCCGCTTCAAAGCCCCGAAATCGGGGCTTCGAAATTCATTCCACTCGGTGATCACGATCAGCGCATCGGCGCCCGTCAGCGTCGCATCGCGTTGCTCGCACAGCACGAATCCGGTGTGCTTTCCATAGAGGCGTCGTGCTTCCGACCCTGCCGCCGGATCATATGCACGAACCGTTGCGCCGCGCGCCCAAAGTCCTTCGATCAACGTTCGGCTAGGCGCTTCACGCATGTCATCCGTATTCGGTTTGAAGGCCAGCCCCCATAACGCGAACGTCAGACCTTCGATCGAACCGCCGTAGTGCCGCATGATTTTGTCGAGCAGCACCTGCTTCTGGCGTTCGTTTACACGTTCGACGCCGCGCACGATCTGCGCGTCGTAGCCATTCGCACTCGCCGTGTGCAGCAACGCTCTGACGTCCTTCGGGAAACACGAACCGCCATATCCGGCTCCCGGATAGATGAAGTTGAAACCGATGCGCGGATCGGAGCCGATACCGCGACGGACGGCTTCGATGTCGGCGCCGAGGAGATCCGCTAGATTCGCGAATTCGTTCATCAAACTAATCCGCGTCGCAAGCATCACGTTCGCAGCGTATTTCGTCAGTTCGGCCGAGCGAACGTCCATACGAAGAATGCGATCGTGATTGCGATTGAACGGCGCATACAGTTGCTCCAGCGTTCGTGAACTCGCCTCGTTGGAAGATCCGATGATGATGCGATCGGGCTTCATGAAATCGTTGATCGCCGCGCCTTCTTTCAGAAACTCGGGATTGGAAACGACGTCGAAGTCGACGGTGACGCCGCGGCCCGCCAACGTCTCGGCTATGGTGCGGCGTACGAGATCTGCGGTGCCTACGGGCACGGTCGATTTGTCGACGACGATCTTCGGAGACGTCATGTGGGTCGCAATCGTGCGCGCCACTTCGATCACATAACTCAGATCGGCGGATCCGTCTTCGGCGGTCGGTGTTCCGACTGCGATGAATTGCACTTCGCCGTGGGCGACGCCTGCCGCCGCGTCCGTAGAAAACCGCAGGCGACCCGCACCAACGTTGCTGCGCACCATCGGTTCGAGCCCGGGCTCATGGATCGGTACTTCGCCGCGTTCGAGTGCGGCGATCTTGTCTGCGTCGACATCGATACAAAGCACGTGATTGCCCATCTCCGCGAAGCACGTACCGGTCACGAGGCCGACATATCCCGTACCGAACAAGGTGATGTTCAAGGTCGAAGTTCCGTCACTTTCGTGGTTCGCAAGCTTAGCAACGTCATCTCGCGCAGAGGTGACGCGATGTAAGTGATTTCAGGTGGGTTTCAGAGCACGACTTCGATCAATGCCGGCCCCGGTGCGGCCAGCGAACGGGCGAGTTGGTTGTTGAATTCCTCGGCGGTCGTCGCGCGCGTGGCCGGTACTCCCATGCCGTTCGCGAGCTTCACCCAATCCAAGTCCGGCCGATCGAGCGACAACATCTCGTCCGCTTTGCGGCCGGGATTGCCCGCTCCGACGCGCAGCAGTTCGACTTGCAGGATCGCGTACTTGCGATTCGCGAAAATGACGGCCGTCACGTCGAGACCTTCGCGCGCCATCGTCCATAACGATTGCACCGTGTACATGCCGCTGCCGTCGCCTTCGAGTGCGAGTACGCGGCGTCCGGGGCACGCGACCGCGGCGCCCACGGCGCTCGGCAGGCCTTGGCCGATCGCACCGCCGGTCAAGTCCAACCAATCGTGTCGAGGGGCGCCGGCGGTGAAGGTCGGTATCGCGAATCCGGATGTCGCGGCTTCGTTGACGATGATCGAGTTCTCCGGCAGCAAATGGCCGAGCGCTTGCGCTGCGCTCTGTGGATTCAGCTGCCCTCGCGGCAATGCGGGACGCTGCGCGGCTGTCACGTCGGGCGCGGTCTTGCCGGCTCCGACCGCGTCGCAGAGCGCTTCGAGCGCCGCGACGGCATCTTGTTCCGGCGTCGCAAGCGTATGTCGCGCGCAGCCTGTCGGCGTCAATTCGCTCGGCTTGCCGGGGTACGCGAAGAACGTCACCGGAGCCTTCGTTCCGACGAGTATGAGGTGCTTGTACGGCGCGAGCACCTCGGCGGCTTGCTCGCCGAAGTACGGGACGCGCTGTACGTCGACGCGCCCGACACCGCGCGCAATGCGCGTGACGAAGGTGTCGGCGAACAACTGCGCGCCGGTGCGTTTCGCGATTTGGCCGGCGAGCGTCAAACCGCGCTCCCCGAGCGCGGCACCGTTCATCAACAGTGCACACGGTTCGCCGGACCGCAACGCCGCCGCCGCGGCGTCGATCGCGGTGCTCGGTGGGACGGGCCAATGCGCAACGGGCAGCGGTGCGGCGGGACCGACTGCTTCGCCCCATGCGGTATCGGCGGGCAGGATCAGCGTCGCGATTTGGCCAGGAGGCGCCATCGCTGCGGCCACGGCCGCCGCGCCGTCGGCCGCCACGCTCTGCGACGACTCGGATGCCTTGATCCAACCGGACACCGGTCCGGCGAAACCGGCAATGTTCGACGTCAACGGCGCGTCGAGGTGGCGGTGATAGGTCGCGTGATCCCCAACGACGTTGACGAGGGGCACGCGCGCGCGGCGCGCGTTGTGCAGGTTCGCCAATCCGTTCGCCATGCCGGGCCCGAGGTGCAACAACGTGCACGCCGGTTTGCCGGCCATGCGCGCATATCCGTCGGCGGCTCCGGTGACGACGCCCTCGAACAAACCGAGCACGCTGCGCATGCCGTCTTGTTTGTCGAGCGCCGCGACGAAGTGCATCTCGGACGTACCCGGGTTCGTGAAACACACCTCGACGCCGCACGCGACCAATGTCTGCAGCAGACTTTCCGCACCGTTCATCAAGAATCCCCCTTGGATCGCGTGAGTGTACGGTAGCGATCCGCGTTTCCCAACGCTCCGATTTTGCATTCGCTCGGTGATCGAATTAGGCTCGCCGCTCTTTGCGTTCCGGGACGATGCGCGTGTCGAAGCGAGACTACGATCTGTTCGTCATCGGTGCCGGTTCGGCCGGCACGCGCGCGAGTCGAATGGCGGCGCGTTACGGCGCGCGCGTCGCGGTCGCCGAGGAGCGCTACCTCGGCGGCACCTGCGTCAATGTCGGCTGCGTACCGAAGAAGCTCTTCGTCTACGGTTCGCACTATTCGGAGGATTTCGACGACGCGGCGGCGTATGGCTGGACGGTCGCCGGTGCGCGTTTCGATTGGCCGACGTTGCGCGACAACAAAACGCGCGAGATCGAGCGGCTGAACGGCGTCTATCGCGGCCTGCTCGAAAGCGCGGGCGTGGAGATCATCACGCGCCGCGTACGATTGCGCGATCGCCACACGATCGAGGTCGGCGACGCTACCGTCACCGCCGAACGGATTCTCGTCGCAACCGGCGGCTGGCCGCACGTGCCGGATTTTCCTGGGCGCGAGCACGTCATTACGTCGAACGAGGCGTTCTATCTCGACGCGTTTCCGGAGCGCGTCGTGGTGGTCGGCGGCGGCTACATCGCGGTCGAGTTCGCCGGGATTTTCGCCGGGCTCGGCGCGCGCACGACGCTGACGTATCGCGGGCCGTTGTTCTTGCGCGGCTTCGACGACGGCGTCAGGACGTTCGTCGCGGGGCAACTGCGGGACAAACACATCGACCTGCAGTTCGACGCGCACGTCGAACGGGTCGAACTCACCCGCAGCGGCTCGCGCCGCGTCGTGCTCGACGACGGGCGTAGCGTCGAGGCCGATCTCGTGCTCTACGCGACGGGCAGGCGACCGAACGTACGCGGGTTCGGGCTCGAGGACGTCGGCGTGCGATTGAACGAGCGCGGCGCGATCGCGGTCGACGACCGCTATCGCACGACCGTCGACAACATCTACGCGATCGGCGACGTCATCGATCGGGTGCAATTGACTCCCGTGGCGATCGCCGAGGCGATGGTCCTCTCCGGGAATCTGTTCAACGGCACCGATCGCACGCTCGACTATCGCGGCGTGCCGACTGCGGTGTTCTGTCAGCCGAACATCGGCACGGTCGGTTTGACCGAGACCCAAGCGACGGACGCCGGTCATTCCGTTCGAATCTTCGAGTCGACGTTCCGGCCGATGAAGCACACGATGTCGGGCCGCAATGAACGCACCTTCATGAAATTGGTAGTCGATGCACGCGACGACCGCGTACTGGGCGCGCACATGGTCGGACCGGACGCCGGCGAAATCATCCAGGGCCTCGGCGTGGCGCTCAAAGCCGGCGCCACCAAGGCACAGTTCGACTCGACCATCGGTATCCACCCCACTGCCGCAGAGGAGTTCGTCACGATGCGGGACCCTGTCCGATGAGCGGGCAACGCTTCCTGTTCGTGATCGCGGTCGCGGCTTTGCTCGGCACGAATGCGGCCGATGCGTCGCGTGCGGCGAAGCCTCAGCCGAAGGCACGCAACGTCATTCTGTTCGTCGGCGACGGTATGGGCATCGCGACGGTGACGGCGGCGCGCATTCTCGACGGACAACTGAAGGGCGGGCAGGGCGAAGACAACGTGTTGTCGTTCGAACAGTTCCCGTACACCGCTTTTTCGAAGACGTACACGGTCGACTTCCAAGTCGGCGAATCGGCGGGGACGATCACCGCGATGATGACGGGTCAAAAGACGCGTAGCGCGGTACTCGGTGAGAGTGCAGCGGCAGTGCCGAAGAAATGCGAGGGCGCTGCGGCGGCGGCGATTCCGACGTTGCTCGAACAAGCGGCCGACCGTGGCCTCGCGACCGGAGTCGTCACCACGACGCGGATCACCCACGCGACGCCGGCCGGCACCTATGCGCACACGCCGGAGCGCGATTGGGAGTCGGACGTCACGACGCCGGCCGACGCGCGCGCGCAAGGCTGTCGCGACATCGCGACGCAGTTGGTCGAGTTCGCGCACGGTGGGGGCGTCGACGTGATGATGGGCGGCGGTCGCGCGTTGTTCTTGCCGAAAGACGTCGTCGATCCGGAATACCCCGGACAGCACGGCGTGCGTGAGGACGGCCGTAATCTGATCGACGCGTGGAAGGCGAACCACCCGCAGCGCGTGTTCGTGTGGAACGCCGCGCAACTCGCACAGGTCTCCGTGGCGTCGACGACGCAATTGCTCGGGCTGTTCGAGCCCGATCACATGCACTTCGAGGCCGATCGCTCGACCGACGCGGGTGGTGAACCGTCGCTCGCCGACATGACTGCGAAGGCGATCGAGATTCTGCAGAAGCGCGGCAAAGGCTTCTTCCTGCTGGTCGAAGGCGGCCGCATCGATCACGGTCATCACGCCGGCAACGCGTATCGCGCGCTGACCGACACCATTGCGTTCGCGAACGCAGTGGCAACGGCCGACCGGATGACCGATCCGAAGGACACGCTGATCATCGCGACGGCCGACCACAGCCACACCCTCGCGATCCAAGGCTATCCGGCGCGCGGCAATCCGATCCTCGGCAAAGCGACTGCGCCGGACGGATCGCTCGAGCTCGATGCGACGGGTAAGCCGTACACCACGCTCAGCTATGCGAATGGTCCCGGCGCGCTCGAAGCGTCGAATACGCAGCCGGCCGGCACCAAACACTTTCCGAACTTCGCCAAACAGTTCGACCCGGCCGCGGTGGCGCGCCCCGATCTCACGAACGTCGACACCACAGCGCCGGACTATCTGCAGGAATCCGCCATTCCGATGTCGGCCGAGACACACGGCGGCGAAGACGTCCCGGTGTATGCGCGCGGCCCCGGCGCCGACGCAGTACACGGCACGATCGAGCAGAACCGGATCTACTTCATCATGAAGGACGCGTACGGCGGGTAAGGCGCAGCGCGCGTCGAGTCCGAAGCTCGGTCGAACCGCTCAAAACGCGGCGGTACAGACCTCACACAGGGCGTAGGTGTGTAGCGGATCGTCGAGCCGGACGAAGTCCGCGAGCGTGCGCGCCAACCGCGCCAGCGGACCTGTCGCAGCGAGGCCCATGCTGTCGGCGATTTGCTGCAGCAGTTGTTCGCGCGCCGACAGCGGCTTCTCGATGAAGCGCACCTGATAGTCGGTGAGGTTCGCGCGTTTGGCGGCGGCTGCTATCGCGTCGGGCAGTTGTCCGAGTCCGTCGACCAAGCCCAGTTCGTGTGCCTTGCGACCGGTCCATACGCGGCCTTGACCGATCTTGTCGACCTGCTCCGGCACCATGTTGCGGCCGCGAGCCACGAGATCGAGGAAGCGCTTGTAGCCCGACTCGACGTTCGCTTGCAGGATGTGACCCATCGCATCCGAAACGCCGCCGAACGGATCGAGACCGTCTGCGAGCGGTGCCGAGGCGACGCCGTCGCGGGTGATCCCGATCGAGGCGAGACTGTCTTCGAACGTCGGCACCATGCCGAAGATACCGATCGATCCGGTGATCGTCGTCGGCGCGGCCCAGATCTCGTCGGCCGTCGCCGAAATCCAGTAGCCGCCCGATGCGGCGACGCCGGCCATCGATACGATCAGCGGTTTGCCCGAACTCTGCAGTTGCTCGAGTTCTTGCCGAATCACTTCCGACGAGATCGCGGCACCGCCGGGAGAGTCGACGCGCAGCACCACGGCTTTCACTTTCTGATCGAGCCGTGCGTTGCGGACCAGCTCGCTCAAGCTGTCCGCGCCGATGCGCCCACGCGGTTGGTCGCCGGGAAGAATCATGCCGCTCGCGACGATGACTCCGATCTCGTTCGCTGCCGGCGGCGGTGTGTGGCGGGTGATGCGCAGATAATCGGCGAAGCCGATCTGTTTGAACGTGCCGTCGGCATCGCCGACCTTCGCGATGAGTCGAGTGCGCATCTCGTCGCGCGAAATCAATTCGTCGACGAAGCCGCGTTCGAGCGCGACGCGCGCCATGTCGCCGCCCGCGGCTTTCAGCAAGTCTTCGTACTTGGTGACGTATTCGTTGACTTGATCGAGCGTCAATTTGCGGTTCTCGGCGATTTTGCCGATGTAGTCGCTCCACAGTTCGTCGATCATCGCGCGATTCGCCTCGCGCGCCTCAGGCGACATGTCAGTACGCGTGTACGGTTCGACCGCCGCCTTATAGGCACCCACGCGGAAGACGTGCACCTTGACCTTCAGCTTGTCGAGGATGTCCTTGTAGTAACTCTGATACGCGCCGAAACCGGTCAGCAGCACCTGACCCATCGAGTGCATGTAGATACTGTTCGCGTACGACGCCAAGTAGTACTGGCCTTGGGAGTAATAGTCGCCGACTGCGATGATCTCTTTTCCACCTGCTTTCGCCGCCGCGAGCGCATCACCGAGGCCGCTCAGATGCGCAGCGCTGATGCCGGTCATGTGTTCGAGATCGAGCACGATCACCGGCAACCGCGTGTCCTTCGTTGCCGCGTCGATGGCGTCGATCAGATCCTGATAGCGGGTTTCGCCGGCGATGTCGTCGGAGCCGAACATCGCCTCGAACGGTGCCGATTGTGTCGTCTGTTCGACGACGGTGCCTTCCGGCGCGACCACGAGCGCGGCCTTGTCCGGCACGGTCATCTTCGAACCGCCCACGAACAGCATCAACAGGACGAGCACCAGGGCGAGGAACAACAGGTTCGCGGTGAAGATGCGCAGGGTCGTCAGACCGTTGCCGAGCCCGCGGAAGAAACGCCGCAACATAGATTCGGATGCCATCGAGATTCCCGACGCGATGAGGGCGCGATTCTCCCGGCATCGATCGCAAAATGAAAGCGCGATGCCGTCGAAACGAGACCTGTAGTCACGCGCGCGCGCGCGTGCGCGCTATGCTCAGCGTCGTCCGCCGATGGATTCGGCGCTGTAGGACGAGCATTCGATGGATCAGGAATCGCGACCGACGGTCTGGACGTGGCGCGACGCGTGCGCGGCGGTCGGGGCGCCGGTGGTCGATGGGCCGGACATCGCCGGCGTCAGCATCGATACGCGCACGCTCGAACGCGGCGATCTGTTCGTCGCGTTGCTCGGTGATCCGGGTCCACGCTTCAACACCGATTCGCGCACGGACCGCGATGGCCACGACTTCGTCGACGACGCGCGACGTCGCGGCGCCGTCGGCGCGCTGACCCATCGAGCCATTGCATCGGACATTCCGCAGCTGCGCGTGGCGGACACGCTCGACGGGTTGTGGGCGCTCGGTCGCGGCGCGCGGCGCCGTTTTGCGCGCAGCGCGTTTGCCATCACCGGCAGCAGCGGCAAGACCACGGTGCGATCGTTTCTCGCGGCTGCGCTCGGCTGTCAGCAGACGGTCGGCAGCCTCAACAATTTCTGGGGCGTGCCGTTGTCGCTCGCGCGCACACCGGCGGGCGCGCCGGCGATGGTGATCGAAATCGGTACCAACCATCCCGGTGAAATCGAGCCGCTGTCGAAGCTCGTCGAGCCGACGGTGGCGCTCGTGCTGAACGTGCGGCCGGCGCATCTACAGTTTTTCGAGTCGATCGACGCGCTGCGCCGCGAAAAGCTCAGCATCTTCAACGGCATCGGTCCAGGCGGCGTGGCAGTGCGGCCCGACGACTTGGCGCCGGAGCGGTTGCCGCGCGGCGTTCGCTCGATGACGTTCGGGCAATCGAACGAAGCCGACGTGTCGTTGCGCGAGTATGCGAGCGATACGCGGCTTGCGACGTATCGTGTCGACGGTCGCACGCATCGCGCGCGGGTACCCGGCGGCGGCTTGCATCGCGCGCTGTCGCTCGCCGCGGTCGTGGCGTGTCTGCGCGCGTCGGACACGCCGATCGAGCAAGCGCTCGAGTTGCCGGACTCGATCGTCCCGACGGGTCGCGGTTCGCGCGAATCGATCGGCGGTATCGGGGTCATCGACGATAGCTACAACGCGAACCCGACGAGCATGGGTGCTGCACTGAATGGACTCGCCGCCGAACAGGCGCGTCGGACGTACGCCATTCTCGGCGACATGCTCGAACTCGGAGACGACAGTGCGGCATTTCACCGCGGGCTGGCGGTTCAATGCGGGCCGATCGATCGCGTCGCCTGCGTCGGCGCAGGAATCGAACCGCTATGGCAGGCGCTCGCCGACAAGCAGCGCTGGTTTCGCGCCGAGAAGGTCGCCGATGTCGTGGTCGACGACATCGCACGGGAATTGAAGCCCGGTGACGTGGTCCTGATCAAAGGTTCGAACCGGGTGTTCTGGAAATACGACTTCGCCCAGCGTTTGCGCGAAGCGTTGGCTCGTTCCTCGGGGCGCTGACCCAGCCGTACCAGTTCCGAAGCGATCTGCGGAGATCGCCGAACGAGTAGGGGAAGGGGCGCTATCTCGCGTCTCGCGCCTTCGCGACACGCCAGTGTTCGGCCGCAAACGCGGTGACCAGCAGGCCCAGGATTTCGTGCGCACCGGCCGCGTCGGTCTGCAGATCGCCCTCCGCGACGAAGAACAGCGCGAAGCCGGTGATCGACAAAACGGCGACGATGGCCGTCAACGCGCCGCCGCTGAGGCGACGCTTGCGCTGCTGCCAACCTTCCGACCCGTGGCGCGCCATGACCCAGCCGAACATGAATGCGGTCGCGATCGCGAGCACGCCGTGCAGCCAGGCGACGGTCGGTTCCCACGGATGGCGCACCGTGCCGAAATCGCCGGGTAGCGCGAAATAGCGGTGCAGCATCCACCAGACGCACCCGCTCGACCACACGCCGCCGAAGATCGCATACACGCACAGACGCAGCCGCGGCGGCATCAACCGTCGCTGATCCGCGCGTTCGTCGGTCTTCGGCTCGGCCATCGCTGCTACGAGCTCGGCGCGCGCAGCGCCGTTTGCCACAGTGCGTAGAGCCATCGCACGCCTTGCGTCACGTGTTCGGACGAGAGCGTCGCACCGGAAATGTTCTTGATGTCGGTCCTGAATTGCAGTTGCGCCAGATCGGTCTTGTTGGCGAATTGTTCTCGCCACGCTGCATTGCGGATCTCCGCACCGTGGCTCTCTCGATAGGACAGGACCTCGATCGTCTTCAACGCACCGTGCGCGTCGATGGCCGTCGCATACGAGATGTAGTCCGACTTGCCGATGACTTCGTCGAAGAACACATATCCGACGTTCACGCCGTTCTCCAATGCGCTCCAAATGCGCAGATTGCCGTGCGGCGGTTGCGGCCCCGCGAGCTTCGCGACGGTCGCCTTTTGCTCGGGCGTGAGCCCGATCAAGACCGGTTCGAACGATTGCGCGCCCGGAAAAAACTCCTTTTGCGCGACGTCGATCGTCAGGTAGTCGGCGGCAACGACGGCCGACGCCGGCATCAACCACGCTGCTGCGCCGACGAGCCCGAACAGTCCGCGATCTACGTCCGTCATCAGAACTGGTATCCAAAGCCGAAGTTGACGGAATCGCTTTCGCCGTCGCCATGGAAGTGTTGGTAGTCCGCCTTCAACACCACGCCGTGCGCGAAGAAAAAGCTGAATCCGCTCGTGATGATATCTTGGTCCGGCCCGTTGGACGGCGTCAGTCCCGGCGCCAAGTCGGCGTAGTTCGACGCGGTGTTCAGGCGCTCGAAGCGGACGAACGGTTTGATCGAGGCGCTCTGCCAGTCATACAGGTCGTATGCCGCCTGCGTGTACCAGCCATAGAAGCTCTCCGGAATGAGCGTCGGGTTGCCGACGAAGGTGGCGTTGATCTTCGCGGTGTTCGAGATGTGACCGTTCGCGTACAGCGCGGCGAACTCGAAACGGCCGGGCGTCCAGGTACCGTGCGCTTCCCACAGCGTCACGCGATTGTCGTCGAAGCCAGGCTGACCTTGCGACGCGTCGCCCGTGAAGATCGAGGCGCCGAGCCGCACGCCTGGAATGCCGGTGTAGTTCAACGCGAGGATACCGGCGAGGTCACTGGCCTTTGCGAGCGCGAGCTCTTGGTGGATGGACCCGAGCGGCGACTCGGCGCCCTCCGGCGATGCCGGATCCCACTTCGACAAATTGAAGCCCGTGGTGAAGCCTGCGTCCCAACGCAAGCCGAATTCGGTGTCGCCTTCGGCGAGGAAACCGCCTTCGCGCCAGGTCGTCGGGATGATTGCGGTCTCGACCCGGTTGCGGAAGACGCCGTAGTAATTCGTCGGTTCGTGGTTTTCGTTCAGCAGGCCGCTCGGCATCAGGAACAAACCGACTTTGCCGAACAGGCGGTCGTTGAACGTGTGCTCGACGTACATCTGTTCGACCTCTACCTCACCCGGGTCGTCGGCGGAACTGACGCCGTTTTCCACTTCGAGTTCGCTGACCATGCGCGTGTTCTCGTCGAACTGATTGCTCATGCCGATGACGAACCGCTGCGCGTTCTCGGTCGTGTCCGACGGATTGTCGGTCGGACGCGCGTACGTGATCTCGCCGTAGCCGAA
>DASRZO010000143.1:0-9250 GCA_035686405.1 Pseudomonadales bacterium
CAGGACGCTGCGGTCGTCGAAGCAACGCCCCGGCATCCGCGGCATCAGCACGTACGGCCAGCCGAAGATGTCCGATGCCGGGTCGTGATGGAACGGCCACGGCACCGGCACGGCGGTGTGCGCGTGCAATTGCTCGACGAAAAACGTCTCCTTCGCGAATTGCCAACGATCCTCCGGACGATGGTCGCGTTCGCCGAGGTCCCTGACCCAATGCGGTGCGCCGCGGAACACGAACTCGCCTGCCGTGCTGGTGACGAACACGTTTTGGCCGAACAGGCCCGCCGTCGTCGACGCCGCCGCGACGAAGGTACCGAGATCGAAGAGCGCGAGCGCAGCGGCGAATTGCTCGTCTCGAATCGCGCCGAGGCGTTCCGAATAGACGGCGCTCATACCACGTCGCCGATGTCGCGATCAGCCATCCGAAATGATCCGGGTTCTTCAGAAATGATCCGGCTCCTCAGAAATGGTCGGGCTCCTCAGAAATGATCAGGACAGTGCGGCGCGTGGTGCGTCGCGAAGATCGCGGTCGCCCGGTCGATCGCTGCGTCGTCCGCTACCAGCATGCCCCACGCTGCGAGTTGCCGCGGCGTCCTGAATCCGCTGTACAGGCTCGCGAGCGCCTTCACCGACAAACTCACTTGGGCGCGTTCGGTCGTCGGCGTCGTCGTCGCCCCTTCGGGCGAGCATTCGAGTTCGAAGCGCCCGCCGTTCCACGGCGCGAGCGCGTCGGGTGCGACCTCGAGCGTCAGCGATCCGCTCGTCGAGTACCCGCGCTCGGCGAGCGCGCGCGGCGCGTCGATCAACCGCAGCCACAGACCGTCGCGCGTCTGCCGATTCAGCAGCCGCGGCTCGACGAAGAGTTCCGGTGCGGGATCGTCGACCGGCGCGCGGCCCCACACCACGCGACCGACCAGATCGTGCCGCGCGATGAAACTCCACAGCGCCCGATACGCGCCCGCGTCGTGCCACACGAAGTCCTTGATCGTGATCTCCTGACCGCGCGACGGATGGCCGGTCTTGCCGTCGCGCAGGTGATAGACGACGTAGCCCCTGGGCTCGCCGCGTGCGTCGGTCGCGACCGCTACGTGGGCCGGGCCGGTCGCGTCGCTGCTCGACAACGTGTTGTTGAGCCACAACTGCTTGCTGCGGTGCAGGTAGCCGATGCGGTTCGCGACGAAGTCGATGTACAACCGTTTGATCGCCGCGTGCCCCGCTTCGCCGTCGACGCGCGCGACGCGGGCGCCGTCGTCGCCGCGGTCGGCAAACGCGATGTCGACGGTGTCGATGCGATACGCCACCAATTCGCTCGCGACCGCGTAGCCGTAGCGTTGATAGATCGCCGCTTGCGACGCCCACAAGGCGGCGACCGCCTGGCCGCGCTCACGCATATCGGCGAACGAACGCTCGGTGATCGCGCGAACCAAGCCGCGACGCCGATATTCCGGCGACGTGCCGACGGCGGTGACACCGCCGAGCGCCACAGCGCGGCCGTTGGCGCGCATCGTGAACGGCGCGACCGCGTACGTCGCCGCCATGTGGCCGTCGACGAACGCGCACAGCGTCCACTCCGGCCGATTGCTTCGCGACACGACGTTATCGGGCCCGTCGCCGAACGCGCCGCCATACGAATACGCGCCGATCAGGCCGAACCGATCCATCTCGTCGGCGCGGGCGGGACGCACTTCGATCGACATGGATTGCTCCGGTGCGCGAAACGGCGCTCGATGCTACTGCACGAGGTGCGGTCGCGCGACGGCGTCGATCGACGCGACGACGCGACCGACGCCCGTCGCGGTCGCCGATCGAACGCCGACGTTCAGCGCGGCGGCCGCGGAATCGGATTCACCCGAGTAGGCACGTCGTAACCGCGCTGCACCGCCGGCCGATCCGCGATCGCGTGGTACCAACGCGCGACGTGCGGGAACTGCGCGAGGTCGATCTGCTGCCACTCGAAACGCGATACCCACGGCCAGGTCGCGATGTCGGCGATCGAATAGTCGTCGGCGAGGTACTCGTGATCGCGCAGTCGCGCATCGAGCACGCCGTACAACCGTGCCGCTTCGGTCTTGAAGCGCGCCTCCGCATACGGCGCCTTGCCCGGATTGAATTTGACGAAGTGATGCGTCTGGCCCAGCACCGGACCGATGCTCGCCATCTGCAGCATCAGCCACTGCAGCGTCGTCCAACGATCGCGGCCGCCGAGACGCCCGTATTTCTCCGCGAGATAGACGAGGATCGCGCCCGACTCCATCAACGCGCGACCGTCGTCGACGATGACCGGAATCTTGCTGTTCGGGCTGATCGCCGCGAACGACGGCGCGAACTGCTCGCCTTTACCGATGTCGATCGCGTGGACGCGATAGCCGACGCCGAGTTCTTCGAGCGCGATCGAGACCTTGCGCCCGTTCGGCGTCGACCACGTGTATAGATCGATCATCTGCCGCGTTCCCCGAGCGGGTTTCCATCCGTGGCATCACTCGCGCGCGCATTCACGGCCGTGCGCCTTGCGCGGCGAGCCAGCGCTGCACGCGCGCGTCGAGTACCGGTAACGGTTGCGCACCGACGCCGAGCACGACGTCGTGGAAGCGTCGGTAGTCGAAGCGATCGCCGAGCGCCCGCTTCGCTTCGTCGCGCAAACGTTGAATCTCCATCATGCCGACCTTGTAGCTGACGGCCTGTCCCGGCGCGGTGATGTAGCGTTGCACTTCGGAGCGTGCCACGGCTTCCGGCAGCGGCACGTTGGCGAGGAAATACCGCACGGCTTGTTCCTCGGTCCAACCCTTCGCGTGCAAGCCGGTGTCGACGACCAAGCGCACCGCGCGCCATTGCTCGGCGACGAGGCGACCGAAATCCGAATACGGATCGGTGTAGAAGCCCATCTCTTTCGCCAGCGGCTCCGCATACAGCGCCCAACCTTCGCTGAACGCGGTGTAGCCGACGCCGCCCGTCATCAAACGCGGCACGCCGGTCAGCTCGCGCGCGATCGCGATCTGCAGGTGATGGCCCGGGATGCCTTCGTGATAGGCCATCGCTTCGAGCTGCCACGTCGGCAGCGCCGTCATGTCGACGAGATGCACATAGAAGATGCCGGGCCCGCCGCCTTCGCCGGTGGGTCCGGAGTAGTTCGCAGCGCCGCCCGCCTCTTCGCGGAACGGCTCGACCCGGCGCACCACGAGGTCTGCCTTCGGCAGCAAACCGAAGTACTCCGGCAAGCGCGGTTTGATGCCGTCGAGATACGACTGCGCCAGTTGCATGTACTGCGCGCGACCGGCGTCGTCGTTCGGGAAGAAGAACTTCGGATCGGTGCGCAAATGCTGGAAGAACTCCGGCATCGATCCGGCGAAGCCGGTGCGCGCTTTCACCGCCTGCATCTGCAGGCCGAGCCGCGCCACTTCGGCGAGCCCGGTCGCGTGAATCTCGTCCGCGGTCAGCGACGTCGTCGTACGCAAGAACAGCGCCGCGTCGTACCACTGTTTGCCGCCCGGCAACCGGCCGACGCCGACTGCACCGGCCGGCGCGTTCGCCACGTCGGATTCGAGCCAAGCGATCACGCGCGCGTACGCCGGCGCGAAATCGTGCGTCAACGCATCGCGCACCTGCGTCAGAAACCGCTGCGACTGCGCCGGCGTCGCTTTGCCGGCATCGACCAACGCGCCGACTTTGGCGCGCGCATTCGCCCACAGTGCCGAGTCGGCGCCGTCGCTCGTGAACGGCGCGCCGCTCGTGAGGCTCTTGCAGCTCGCGATCGCCTTCTTGTATTCGAACGCGGGCATGCGAATGCCTTCGCCCGCCGCCAGTTGGACGCGCTCCAGCAACTGATCGATCGCCCGCGCGATCGCGCGCAGGCGCGCGACGTAGTCGTCGAGATCGCCCGCAGCGTCGACGCGCTGATCCGTCATGAACTGTCGCGGCAGACCGGTGTGCGCACCGAAGATGCCGCCGAGCCAATACGGATAGCGGCGAAACAGCGCGCGCCGTTCGTCCAGCGTCAGTTCGAAGAGCCAGATGTCGTAGCCGGTGCGCGCGACGTCGTCGAGCCGCGCCGGATCGAACTGCGCTTGCATCTTCGCGACGCTCGCGCGGCGCCACTCGAGGATCTTCTGCTCGCCCGCTTCGCTGCGATCGGAGATCTCGCCGGCGTGCGTCTTGATGCCCATCGACAACGCCACTTCCGGCACCCACGCGAGGTAGTCGTCGAACTGCGCGTCGAGGAACTCGGTGAAGCGCCGGCTCTCGTCGGCAACCGACGCCGTGTCCACGGCGTTCGGCGCCGCGACACTCGCCGCAGCTGCATCCGCGCGCCCCGTCGCAAGCGACCACAGCGCGAGCAACGCGCCCAACCAGATCCGCATTTCCGAGCCCCCCTTCTTGCCGCCGATCGATCTGCACCGCTCGCGCGCTGCCGCGGCCTGCGCTCGCCGCGGCGGTAATCCACGCGGTCGCGACGATCGGCGTGCCGTCCCGCCTCGGCGCGCGATGTTATCGTAGGTACGTCGTTCGAATTCGGAGCGCTGATGATCTACGACTTCGCGGTCGGTCGCACCAACCCCGCCACGTTTCCGCTCGCGGAATTCAAAGCCGCCGCCGCACGCGCGATCGAACGCGACTACGCGCTGTACACCAACTATCCCGGCGAGCTCGGCCACGAAGGCCTGCGCAATTTGATGGCACAACGCGAGCGCGAGCGCGAAGGCATCGCGGTCGATCCGAACCGCATCTCGCTGACGAACGGCTCGATGCAGGCGGTCACGCTCGTCGCGGAAGCGCTGATGGAGAAACGCGGCGACGTCGTCATCACCGAGGAATTCACGTATCCCGGCACGATTTCGACCTACCGCGACTTAGGCCTGAAGATGGTCGGTCTGCCGGTCGACGCCGACGGCATGCGCAGCGACGCGCTCGAACGCGCGCTCGCGACGCTCGCCCGCGACGGCACGAAACCGCGCTTCATCTACACCGAGGCGACGTATCAGAACCCGACCGGCACGACCATTCCGAAAACGCGCCGGTTGGAAATCCTCGAACTCGCGAAGCGCTACGACGTGATCGTCGTCGAGGACAACTGCTACGGCGACGTCGCGTACGAAGCGGCGAAACCGCCGGCGTTCTATGCGCTCGACGACTACGAGCAGCAGATCTACATCTGCTCGCTCTCGAAGATCCTCGCGCCCGGCGTGCGGCTCGGCTATTTCACGGCGCCGCCTGCGCTGTTTCGCCGCGTGCTGAACCGCCGCCACGACGCCGGCAGCAACACGCTCGCCGCATCGATCGTCCACGAATATCTGAACGGCCGCGTGTGGAGGCATTGCGACGAACAGAACGCGACGTTCCGACACAAGCGCGATCTGTTGTGCCGCGCGTTGGGAGCGCACTTATCCGACAGCTGTCGCTGGTCGGTGCCCGGCGGCGGATTGTTCCTGTGGCTGCGGCTGCCGGACGACGTCGATCGAGATCGGCTGCAGACGCTCGCCGATCAACGCGGCTTCCGCTACGCGCGCGGCCGCGCGTTCCAAGTCGACAACGAAGACGTCGCGTTCTTGCGCCTCGCGTTCGGCCATGTGCCGGACGAGATGATCGAGCAAGGGATTCCGGTGCTGGCCGATTGCATCCGCGAAGCGCGTACGTCGAACGAAGCCGGGAAGCCGAGTTCGCTTTACCGCTGATCAACGGCCCGACGGCACCTAACGGCGAACCGCCAACAAGCCCGTTATGTCGCGCGACCGACCGCCGCCCGGTCCCGCCCTCTGGCATGTCCGGAGCGCGGCCGCCGTCGCATAGGGCGATCAAAGCCCGGGATACGAAAAGAACACTCGATCCGGATCGAAGCGTGCTCGAAGCACGCCGAGCTTCTGCCAGGCATCAGCAGAATACGAACGCTGCGCGCGATCCGGGTTGCGAACGTCGGTCTCGCCGGCGTAATAGCTGCCGCCGCGCGTCTCCCCTTCCTTCATGACCGCGTCCACCCAGCGGGTGTAACGATCATCGTCGCCGGCGTCATTCCAGAACCCGTATGCGCCGAGCAACGTCGTACCGCCCACGGAATAGGCGCCGTCGGTGCGCGGAAATTGCGCGCCACCGCCGAGCCCGATGACGGTGATGGCCGACGGCGGCGGCGGCATGCCTTGGGTGTGCGGTCCTGCGGCGATCAGCAGATCGGGCATCGCCGCGGGCGTCAGCATCGAGGTACCGCTCATACGCACGCGCGGGAATCCCGCGTTCACAGACGCGAACAGATCGGACCACGAGCTCGACGCATCGACCGCTTCGCCGACTCGCGCCGCATGCGGTACGTCCTGCGCCAACGCCGCAACTCGGACGCGCGCTTCGTCCGGCGTCGCGCCGAAGCCGGCCGCGAGCACGCTCACCGTGGTCCGCCCCGTCGTGTCGGGCGCGACGGAACAAATGACTTCGACGCTCGAATGAACATCGGCAATCGCTCCCGGCAGCCACGCCGCCACCGCCGCCAATGACTCGAAACCAAATGCGGCGCTGTAAAGGTGAATCGCTCGCGGCAGTTCGTACGCTGCGAGGTGGTAGCGCGTCACGACGCCGAAGAAGCCCGGTCCGGCACCGCGCACGGACCAAAACAAATCCGCGTTGTGTTTGCGATCGGCACGAACGAACTCGCCATCCGGCGTCACCACCTCGACACCGACGATGCTGTCGCATGCGACGCCCCACTCGCCGAAGTTCCAGCCCAACCCGCCGTTCAACAGATAGCCGCCGAGCGCGACGTCAGAGCAGTGGCCGACGGGAAACCCCAGTCCGTGACCCGCGAGTGCGGCGACCACCGCGCCGCCCTTTGCTGCGGGACCCGCGGCCACGATCCGCGCCGTCGCGTCGATCTCGATGCCGTTCAACGCCGAGAGATCGAGGAGCAGCGCTTCGTCACGCAACGGCAGTCCGAAGTAGTGATGACCGCTACCTCTCACGGATACGCGTAAGCCGTGCTCGCGCGCAAACCTCACCGCAGCAACGACATCGGCGGCCGAGCCGACGCGCAGGATCGCCACGGGCTCGCCGACGTTGGCGACGCGGGGGTTCCACACCATCGCTTCGCGAACGCTGGCGAACGCAGGCGAACGGCCGTCGACGACCTCGGCCGAGGTTCGCTTCGCCAGCTCCCCGAAATCCGGCCGGCCGCTCGCCGTCAGCAATTGCGGTGCCGCCAGCACGGCAGCGCCGAAGCTCAAACCGCTCAACGCATTCCGTCGAGTGAGATTCATGGATCCTCCCGTGTGGGTTGGTCGTGGCCGCGGGCGAGCGACTCGACCTCGTCGATGAGACAGGACAATCGAACTTCTTCCGCGATCGCATCGCCTAGGCGGCGCGCGGCCTCGGCAAAGGCCGGCTCATCGAGTAGACGCCGGACCGCGCTCCGCATCTCTTCCTTCGATGCCCTGTTCCCCAACGACAGGCCTGCGCCGCGATGGACGATTCTTACCGCGTTGTCGCCCTGGTCGCGCCCGTGCGGAATGACCAGCAGCGGGAGGCGCTTCATCAGTGCCGTCATGACGGTGCCGTGCCCGCCGTGTGTGATGACCAGCGCTGCTTCACCCATCACGCGCGTGTGCGGCGCGCTTCGAACGACGTGCGTGTTGGCACCCACACGCACCTCGTGCGGTTCGACCGAATGGCCAAGCGTCACGAGCACACGCACCGGAAGATCCGAGCAAGCGTCGATCGCACGCTGCAGACAATCGATGTGCCCCTGAAAACTCGTGGAGAACGAAACCAGCACGAGCGGTCGGGCATCGTCCGCGCGCCAGGGCGATGCCCAAGGTTCCACATCGACCGGATCTCGAATCAGCGGACCCACGTAACGAAGATTCGACGGCGCCCGTCGAGACGCGAAGTCGAACGCGCGCGCGGTTCCCAGCCAGCGGACCGCCACCGCATCGAGTTGCTCGAGGGTATGCACCACGGCCGGTAGGCCCAGCGACTTACGCGCCCTATTCAGCGGCGCTAAACCTGCGTCGTACATCGCCTCGAGCTGCGCGTTGGCCGCGTCGATCGCCGCGCGCTCGCTCTCGCTCTGCGCAGGCGTCATTGCGAACCCGAACGGTGGCAATCCAGGAATCGGAAACATACTGATCATCGTCGACAAGAGCGCGACTCGTTGACCGAGCGCTTCGCATCCGGTGACGACGCCGAGCACCATGTCGAAGTTGACGACGAGGTCGGCCGCTTCGCGCCTCAGTTCGGCCACAACGTCGTGTGCGTACAACCCGGCACTACCGCACATGAACTGCTCGATCGTCGCCGCATTCCCGGCGATCGCCGTCGGCGCCTCCCAATCTCTCGGATCGCTGTCACGCGAGCGGACGAGCTTGTTGGGGGCCTTGGTCCACGACACGAACGACGCCCCCGCCGCTTCGACCTCGTCACGGCTGGCACCGTCGCTCATCACGCGCACGCGGTGGCCACGCTCGACAAGCCGAGCAACCAGCCCCATAACGGGTGCCACATTGCCGCCGCCATCGATCGTGGTGAACAGCAAACTCAGGTGCGACCGATGAAGTGTCACGAACTTCGCCGGCCATCTTTCGGCGTATACGCAGCGAGCGTTCCTTCGATCAGCCGCCGGACCGCCGCCTTCGCGTCTCGGACGGAACGCCGCATATCGCGACGCAAGAGCTTCCAAACGTACACATCGGTATCGATGACGAGCGCGTCGAGCAGATCCCGCCGCGCTTTCCCTTCGAGCCGGTCGAGCCATGGCGCGAACTGCCCGGCCACGATTCGACGGTGACTCGCGCGCCCGTGGTCGATCAAAGGCTGCAGCGCGGGAACGCGATGTTCCTGCGCGACGTTCCGGATCGCACCGTCACCGACCCGCTCGTACGCATCGAACAGACGCTCGACGGCACCGTCGATGTCGCCGGGAGCCGACACGAACTCCGCATCCAGGTCGGACCCGAAGTCCTCGACCATCGCCCGCACGAGCCCTTCCTTGCTGCCGAACCGTCGGATCACGCTGCGGACCGTCACGCCGGCACGCATCGCCACTTCGCGCAGCGTGATCTCGTCGAACCAGCGCTCGCCTGCACAGATCGTGAAAGCATCGATGACCTTGCGCGCCGTCCCTGCAGTCGACTGCGCGCGCGCAACCTGCCGATATGTCCTCCGCTTGCGCGGTTTCCTCAATTTCATGTCACTCATGGTGACACTAATTCGAACGCGAACGCAATCCTGTTAGCGATTCGACGATCTAGACACGGAAGGCTTGTGTCGTCGCAAACGTCCGGCG
>DASRZO010000144.1:0-8969 GCA_035686405.1 Pseudomonadales bacterium
GGCCAGTTGTTCTGCCAGAACATCGGCGATCAGTTGTATGCGTATTCCAGCCAGGCGGTCGGTACGACCGGTGCCGTCGTATCGCAATACTCGCCGCCGCGTACGTACGGGCTGCGCGTGTCGATGAAGATGGGCGGCAAGTAGCCGCCGTCTTCTTCTGCGAGCGCGACCGTGCCTTTGCGCCAGATCGATGATCTAGACCGCAAGATCATCGATCTGCTGCGCGAGGACGGGCGCGCGCCCAACAGTTTTCTTGCGGCGAAGCTCGGCGTGTCGGAAACGACGATCGCCATCCGCATTCGCTCGCTGCGCGAACGCAAAGTCATGTTCGTGACGTTGCAGCGCGACTTCTACAGCCAAGGGTTCGACTTGCAGTGTCTGGGCGACGTCTACGTCGTCGGGCGCGAAGTCGAGGCTGTCGCGCGCGAGTTCGCGGCGTTGCCGAACGTGACGATCGTGACGATGAATTTCGGCAGTCCCGAAATCATCATCACGTTCAACGCGCGCGATCGCCACGACGTCGTCGCCATCGTCGACGAACAACTCGCGACAGTGCGCGGCGTCGATCGCATCGAGACGTACATCGCGCTCGACATCCGCAAATACGAATCGTGGTTCGGCAATCTGGCGCACCGATAGATATGCCGAGAACGAATGGTATGAACGAGAACGGGTGAGCGCGAACGGCATGGTCAAGACCGACGCGATCGACGACGGCATCATGGCGATCCTGCGCGAGGACGGCCGTCTCAGTAATCGCGAGGTCGCTCGGCGCCTCGACGTGTCGGAAGGAACGGTGCGCCAGCGGCTGAAGAAATTGCAGGATGCGGGAGCGATTCGCATCGGCGTCGTCACCGACGCGAATCGCACCGGCGTTGCGGTGTCGGCGTGGGTGCGCGTTGCCGTGGCGCCGGAACACGTCGATAGCGCATTGCGCACGTTCACGGGGCTCGACGAAGCGTTGTACGTCGCAGTGATCGCCGGACGCTTCAACGTCATGATCGTGATCGGCGCGGCGAATCAACTCGAATTGATGCGCACGATCAACACGAAGATCGAGAGCAGCCGCGGCGTGGCCGAAGTCGACGTGCGAATCATCGCGCAGACGATCAAACACGACATTCACGAGGTCGTGGTGCGGCCGTCGCCGGAGTCGCGCAAGGCGGCGCCGAAGCCGCGGCGTCAGAAACGCAAAAAGGAATAGCGGTCAGCGCGAAGAGATTCCGGTCGGGTCCGGGCTGTAGGTGTGATCGCTGATGATCTGGCCGTCGGCGTTGAACGTCAGAATGACGCACGCCTTGAAGCGCGAGGCGCCGAAAATTCCCTCGCATTCCACGGCAACCGAATCGCCGCTCGCGAACTTCTTCAGCACGCGCAGTCTGCGATCGACTTGGGCCTTCTGAATTTGGTGCTCGATCGCGCGTAGCCCGTCGCGGCCGTGGAACACGGTGCCCGCGAACATGTTGTGTACTTCGCAGTTCGGCGCGTAACACTCGTCGACCATGCGATCGACGGCGTTGTTGTAGGTGTCTTCCCAGCGATCGACCATCGCCAGGTTGCGCGCTTCGGTCGATGTGGTCATGCGGTTCCCCTTGGTTGGTCCGTTAGGCGGCGCCGAGCGCGGCGACGATGCGTTCGCGCGGCGGAATCGGATCGGGCAAGTGTCGCGTCGCCGGGGTGCACGCGATCTTCAGTGCGTGCCACCACACCGACGGCGACTTGGCCCAATCGGACAGTCCCGCCAGGCCGTGATAGCCGGTCATGATCGCGCGGTGCAGATTTGCGTCGGCGCGCATGCCGCGCTGGATCACCACGTTGTCGAGCGACAGCGCGATCCGGTCGGCGATCGACAGCGGCCGCGCCGCCAAGTTGGCTTCGTGGCGGCGGCGGCGCGCGCGGTCCATGTCGAGCGTCGCGCGCCAGTTGCCGCGAAACTCGCGCTCCAGGGTCTCTTCGTAAGCGGCGATACGGCGCGTCGGATCGCTCTCGCGCACCAGGATGTCGGCCAACAAATGCGCTTGGGTGAAGCCCCACGTGCAGCCGCGGCCGTACTTCGGATTGGTGCGCAGCGCGGTATCACCGATGAAGAACAGGCCGAGCACGTTCGGGCGTCCGTCGACGACGGTCTTGCGCCAAAACGAGTCGAGCCCGCCGAAGCCGTACACGACGTCGTTCACTGGCGTCGCGAAGGCGGGGTCGATCCAGCCTGCCGCGCGCGGAATCAAACGACAGAACGCGTCGAACTTGGACGGCTCTTTGACGGCTTCGTACAACGCGGAGTCGGCCTTCCAGACGGCGATGGTGACCGTGAAGTAGCCGTTGTCGGCAGGCAGCATGCCGATCGTGAAGCCGTCGGTGATGATGCCCGGCAGGCCGTGTAGCGGCGCATAGTGCTGGCCGGGATTCAGCCGATAGACGCGTGTGAAATACACGTCGCCGGACTCGTAGTGCTCGTCGAGCACCGTGGCGCCGGCGTCGATCAACTGGCGGTGCAAGCGGCCGGAGCGGCCCGACGCATCGATGACGACGTCGCCCCTCAGTTCGAGCGGCGGCGATGCGCCCGTGCGATCGCGCACGGCGACACCGACCACGGTCAACGGGTCGGTGCGCTCGAACAACAATCGCTCGACCTCGCGATCGGCCAGTACTTCGACGCCCTGGAGCGAGTCGACGTACTTGCGAATCACGATCTCGAGCGTGGCTCGCCGGCTGACGAACGCGGTGAGCTGCGCGTCGCTCGCGATCGGCCGGTACGTGGCCTTCGCGACCGGGTGCAGCGAATCGGCGAACTGCAGCTCCCAAACGCCGGCCGCGAGCAACGCGTCGACGAGTCGCGGGTGATGCGCGTAGATCAGGTTGCGCAGTCCGCCCATCAGGAAGTGCGGATGCGGAACTTGCGGCGCGCCGCGACGGCGCCATGGCGACGACGCGTGCGGATCGAAATCGGCCGGCGGCGGGGGATCGCGTTCGATCAGGGTGACCGCGAACCCTTTGGCGTG
Source organism: Pseudomonadales bacterium (assembly GCA_035686405.1). Classification (GTDB taxonomy): domain Bacteria; phylum Pseudomonadota; class Gammaproteobacteria; order Pseudomonadales; family Azotimanducaceae; genus DATJGR01. Next base: position 3,000 of record DASRZO010000144.1, read on the forward strand.
CATCGCGAGCGCCGCGGACATTCCCGCGATGCCGCCGCCGATGACGATGACGCGCATCGCTCAGCGCCGGCCGCGCAGCAAACGGCCGGGCCGGGCGCCGGTGTCGCGATCGTCCTCGCGCGTGATTTCGCCGGCGACGACCGTCGCGCGGTAACCGTGCGCGCCCTGGAGAAACCTGCTGCCGCCCGCAGGCAGATCGTGCGTCAAATACGGCTGGCCCAATTCGAGCCGATCCAAATCGATGACGTTGACGTCGGCGCGGCGGCCGACGGCAAGGCGGCCGCGATCGGACAAACCGTACAAATCGGCGTTGTCGGCACATTGCTTCTTGATCGCGTGTTCGAGCGTCAGCCGTTCGCCGCGGCGGCCGCGCACCCAATGCGTCAGCAGATACGTGGTGCTCGATGCATCGCAGATCAGGTTGCAGTGCGCGCCGCCGTCGCCGAGGCCGACGACGGTGTTCGGATCGCTCAGCATCCCGTACAGCGCGTCCTGGTTGCGTCGCGCGAAGTTCAGCGTCGGCAGCAACAACATCGCGCGGCCGTCGTTCTCGAGCATCAAGTCGTAGATGCGCGCTTGCGGATCGACGCCGTCGCGCCGCGCTTGCACCGCCACGGCCGTGTCGAGGGGCGGTTCGTAGTCGACCGGATTGCCGAGCGGAAAGATGTCCTCGAGCGACTGGCCGATGATGATGTGCAGCGCGTCGTTGATCGACGCCGACAGCGGCGGTAAGTCGCGCTCGGCGAGAATCGCGGCGCGGATCTCCGGTCGGCGTAGTTGCGCAACCCGTTCGGCCAACGGCAGCCTCGCGAATTCGAGGTACGTCGGGCGGCGCTGAAAGAGGTGGTTCGACTGGAAGCCGAGCAGCAATCCGCCGGGCCGCGCCGCGGTTTGCGGATAGAGGCGGGCGCCGCTCGCGTTCGCCGCGGCGACGAACTTCAGCACGTGCTTCCATGCGTCCGGATTTTCTTGGAATTCGACGACGAGGAACGTGATCGGCAAACGCGTGCTGCGCGACAGCCGCGCCATCCATTCGAGCTCGGCGTCGAGCTGTGCTTCGTTCGCGCCGAGGCGCATGCCGCCTTGGCCGACCGAACCGCCGGGAACGAGTTCGAACACGCTGCCGGACGCCGCCATTGCTTCGCCGAGCGCGAACACTTCGTCTTCGCCGGCGAATGTGCCTGGCACCGGCAACCCTTTGATCGATTGGTGGCCGAGAATGCGCGACGTCGAAAATCCGAGTGCGCCGGCCGCAATCGCGTCGCGCGTGATCGATGCCATCTGCGCGATGTCCGCCACGCTCGAAGCTTCGTTGCGGATGCCGCGTTCGCCCATGACGTATGCGCGAACGGCGCCATGTGGAACGTGCGTGCCGACGTCCATCGACCAACGCTTCGTCGCGAGCAGATCGAGGTATTGCGGGAACGTCTCCCAGTTCCACTCGATCCCTTCGTACAACGCGATACCGGGAATGTCCTCGACGCCTTCCATCAGTTCGACCAATTCGGTCTGGCCGCCGGGGCGTACCGGGGCGAAACCGACGCCGCAGTTGCCGGCGATCACCGTCGTCACGCCGTGGCTCGCCGACGGATCGAGCACGTCGTCCCACGTCGCCTGGCCGTCGTAGTGCGTATGGATGTCGACGAAGCCCGGTGTCACGACGGCGCCGCTCGCGTCGATCACGCGTTTGGCGCGCGGCGCGAGGCCGCGTTCGATCTCGGTGATTTTGCCGGCGTCGATGGCGAGGTCGGCTTCGTAGGCCGCGCGGCCGGTGCCGTCGACGATGCGACCCCGACGGATCAGCAAGTCGTGCATCGAGAATCCCCCTCCCCGAGTGACCGGCCGATGATGCGATCGACGCGAGACCGCGTCAATCGTTTGGTGGCGCATTCCTCGAGTGAACGGCCAAAAATGGAAGAAATGCGTTTCATGATTTCGATTTGGATGCGTAATAATGCGTTCGAATCGAATCGATGGGGCGGTGATGGAGAGTCGATACGTCGATGCTGCCGGCTTGAGGATGCATTACCTCGACGGCGGCGGCTCGGCGCGCCCGGTGATCGCGATCCACGGCTGGCCGGAGACGAGCCATGAATGGGTGCGCATCGCGCCGCACCTGGCGCGGAGTTGCCGCTTGCTCGCGGTCGATACGCGCGGCCACGGCAAGACGGCTGCGCCGGCGAACGGCTACGACCGCGCGCAACTCGCGCGCGACATCGTCGCGTTCATGGATGCGCTCGACATCGAACGCTGTCCCGTCATCGCGCACGACTGGGGCGGCATCATCGCCTGCAAGCTCGCGCTGGATCATCCCGATCGCGTCGAGCGCCTCTGCATGATGGACACGATCTGCACCGGATGGCCGGTGTTCGTGCAGTACTACTACTGGTTCATGGACGACGATCGCGCCGAGCGGTTCTTCGCGAAGTACTCGCGCCAGTTCATCGAGTTTCTGATCGGCGGCCGTAGCCCCAACGGTTTCCCTCAGCCGCCGGAAAGCCCGTTCCAGAGCGATCTGAACGCAATGACGGCGCCGCACCCGTGGGCGACCGACGCCGATCTCGCGGCGTATGCCGAACCGTATCTGCGCGGCGACGCAGTCGGCGTCAGTTGCGCCTACTACCGCAGCTTGCATTTCCATCGCGTGATCGCGGACCGCTCCGCGCCGAACGGCGAGCGATACGAGCGCGTCCCGGCGAGCGAGATGGGACGGATGTGGCGCCGGCAAGACATCAAAGCCGATTACCTCGACTACGCGCCCGAGGATCGTCACAAGACCTATCCCGGCAAAACGTTGTGGCTCTACACGAAGATGGTCGCGATGGCGGCGGGATCGCAGACCGATGCACGCGGAATTCCGCGGGGCGATCCGGCATTCGAAGCGTTTCCGCGACATTTCCCGCATCTCGAGGCGATCGCGGTCGACGGCGGACATTTCTTCATAGAAGAACGTCCCGTCGAAACCGCGGCGTTGTTACGCAACTTCCTCGACGGTCAATAGATGACGACAACCACGTTGCCCGACCACGCGACGCTCGCCGACACGTTCGGCACGACGGCGTTGGCGGCTCGGCTCGGCGCGCGTCTGCTGCTCGAGAAAGTGTTGCGGCCGCGGCCGTCCGCGTTCACGGACATTCCTTGCAACTACGAGGCGGTGACGGCGGAATGGCTAACGGCTGTGCTATGTCGCGACATCGACGGCGCCGCGGTGACGTCGGTGCGGCTCGGTCGCGGCAGCACGGGCACGTCGGCGCGGCGGCAATTGCTGCTCGAATACAACGACGCCGGGCGTCGGGCCGGCTTGCCGAAGAGCGTCTTCGCAAAGGGCACGCCGAATTTGATCACCCGCATCGCGGGCACGGTATCGGAGGCCATGACCGGCGAGGCGTATTTTTATCGCCAGATTCGCCCCGAACTCTCGATCGAGGCACCGGTCGGCTATCACTCGGCGTTCGATCTCGGTAGCGGCCGCTCGATTCACCTGCTCGAAGATCTGGTGGAGACGAAAGGTGCGACGTTCTGTACGACGGACACCCGCGTGTGGCGCACGCAGGCCGAAGAGATCGTGACGTTGCTCGCGACGTTACACGGGACGTACTACGAGAGTCCGCGTTTGGCCGCGGATCTCGCGCACGTCGTACGTTGGCCGGTCGAGTACGGGCGCATGGTTCGCGCGGTCGATCTGAAGAAGTACCACCATCGCGGCTTCGCCAAGGCAGGGGACGCGATTCCGTCGTCGGTCCGCCGCCGCAGCGCCGAGGTATGGCCCGCGATCATCCGCTCGACTGCGCTGCACGACCGTCTTCCGCAGACGCTCCTGCACTGCGACGTGCATCTCGGTAACTGGTACATCACGGTCGGCGGCACGATGGGGTTGCTCGACTGGCAATGTTTGGCGCGTGGACACTGGTCGCGCGATCTCGCGTATGCGCTGAGCGCGACGCTGACGATCGACGATCGGCGGGCATGGGAGCGCGACTTGATCGCGCTGTATCTCGATTTGTTCGGTGCGCACTCCGGCGTCACGATCGGCTTCGACGAAGCGTGGCTACGGTATCGGCAGCAGATGTTCGGTGCCTTGGCGTTCTGGACGCCGACGTACGCACCGCCGGTATTCGCCCCGCAGAACATGCAAACGCCAGCGACGGCGCTCGAGATGATCCGGCGCCTCGCGCAGGCGATCGAGGATCTGGACTCCCTCGATAGCGTGTGACGCCGGATCCAGGACCAGGCAGAGCAGGTTCCGAAGCCGCGCAGTGCGAGAAGGGGTTGGGTGAACGCGAGGGGGAAGACATGACGGAACGCGAAAGGCAGAACATCGAGCGGGTGAGGTTCTGGGAGTGGGCCTGGAATCAGGCGGTCGATCGCATGGTCGACGAGTGCTACGCGCCGGATTGCGTGGTGGTCAACATGATGACGGGTTACACGATGCGCGGGCGGGATGAGTTGCGCGCGATCGAGCATGCGATGATGAATTTCGACGGAACTCGCCGCATGGAGATCACCCATATCGTCGCGAGCGGCGACGTGGTCGCGATCCAGGCCGACGTTCTGTGGGGAAACGTGCGCTCGAAGGCCTGCGCGTTCCTCACGTTCGACGAACACGGCATGATCGTCGTCGACAACAGCTACGGTCAGGATCCGTCCGGCGCATCGACGCCGCGCGGCTAACCGCCAACAGTACAGCGAAGGGGAAACGTCATGGGCCGACTCGATGGGCGCGTCGCGGTGATCACTGGTGGTGCGTCGGGCATGGGCGAGGCGGCGACGCGGCTCTTCGTGCGCGAAGGCGCGTGCGTGGTGATCGGCGACGTGCAGAAGGCGAAGGCCGAAGCGCTTGCGGCCGGGCTCGACGGCAAAGCGGTCGCGCTCGCCGGCGACGTGAGCCGTTCGGCGGATGTGAAGGCGCTCGTCGATCTCGCCATCGAACGCTTCGGTCGGCTCGACGTGATGTTCAACAACGCCGGTATCGGCGGCGGCGAGGCGCTCATTCACGAGACGTCGGAAGAGGTGTTCGACCGCATCGTTGCGGTGGATCTGAAAGCGGTCTGGCTCGGGATCAAACACGCGGTGCCGATCATGATGCGGGCCGGCGGCGGTTCGATCGTGAACACCGCTTCCGTGTCGGCGTTGCTCGGCATGAAGTACCAGGGTGCGTACGGGGCTGCGAAAGGCGGCGTGGTGCAGCTCACGCGCGTGGCGGCGATCGAGTACGCGGAACATGGGATTCGCGTGAACGCGATCCTGCCGGGCGGCGTGCTGACGCCGCTCGTCTATGCGAATCCCGCCCTTGCGCAACCGCTCGATCCGCAAGTCGTCGAAGCGCAACTGGCGCGCGTGCAGCCGATTCGTCGCGCCGGCCAACCGACCGATATCGCGAACGCGGCGCTGTGGCTCGCGAGCGATGAATCGAGCTTTGTGACCGGAGCATCGATCGTCGTCGACGGCGGGTGGACCGCATCGGCGCGTCCGCCCGAAGACCTCTCCGAACTCGCACGCGGGCCGCGCTGAATCGCGTGCCGATCGCTCGCGGTCGGTACGCGAGCCACGAAGCGTTGGCCGATGCTTTGCTGAATTGCGCAGATCGGTCGCGGTAATGGCGCGCGCATGCCGCGCCAGCCCTCAGGCTCGATCGTCGCGTCGTTTCGATCGGTTCGATCGACCTAGACGGGTCCATCCATCGTTGCGCCGTCAGTTTCGCTGACAGTGCGCCTTTACCGGCAAGTTAGATCGGTCAAGCGTTTTGCCGCTTTTGCCCAATGCCGGGGCTTGGCATGAGTCGGTGCCGTCGGTGATCATGAAAAGCAGCGCGATTCAGAAGAAGCCTGACGCTCATTCGCGCGTCCACTGCTGAAAATGGGGAACCTGGATGACGAAGACTCCGGACGAGACCGACCTGCGCATCATCGAGGCGTTGCGCGAGGACGGTCGAACACCGAACAAAACGATTGCGAAGATGCTCAACGTGTC
>DASRZO010000145.1:0-7268 GCA_035686405.1 Pseudomonadales bacterium
AAGACGATGGCGCCGTGCCGTACCGCGCTCGAAGACGCCGGCGTGAAGGTGTCGGATGTCGACGAAGTCATTCTGGTCGGCGGTCAGACGCGGATGCCGCTCGTGCAAGCTCGCGTGAAGGAGTTCTTCGGCAAGGAGCCGCGTAAGGACGTCAACCCGGACGAAGCGGTCGCGATCGGTGCGGCCATTCAGGCGGCGGTGTTGTCCGGCGAAGTGAAAGACGTGCTGTTGCTCGACGTGACGCCGTTGTCGCTCGGTATCGAAACGCTCGGCGGTGTCATGAGCGTGTTGATCGAGAAGAACACGACGATTCCGACGAAGAAGCAGCAAGTGTTCTCGACGGCCGACGACAATCAAACGGCCGTGACCATTCACGTGCTGCAGGGCGAGCGTAAACAAGCGTCGCAGAACAAATCGCTCGGACGGTTCGATCTAACGGACATTCCGCCGGCGCCGCGCGGCATGCCGCAAGTCGAAGTCAGCTTCGACATCGATGCCAACGGCATTCTCAACGTGTCGGCGAAAGACAAGGCGACCGGTAAGGCGCAGTCGATCGTGATCAAAGCATCGAGCGGTCTGTCCGAGGCCGAGATCGAAAAGATGGTCCGCGATGCGGAAGCGCATTCGGAGGAAGACCAAAAGTTCGAAGAAATGGTCGCGCTGCGCAACCAAGCGGACGGACTCGTGCACGCTGCGCGCAAGGCAGTCAAGGACGCCGGCGACAAGGCGACCGACGCCGAGAAGGCGAAAGTCGAAGCGGCGGCGAAGGCGCTCGAAGATGCGATCAAGAGCGACGACAAAGCCGAGATCGAGAAGAAGATCGAGGCGCTGACGGAGGCGTCCGGAACGTTGGCGCAGAAGATGTACGCCGACGCGTCGGCGACCGGAGCCGGTAGCGCCGGTGCCGCGGACGGCAAAGCTGCGGGCGACGGTGCGGTAGACGCCGAGTTCGAAGAGGTCAAGGACGACGGTAAAAAGTAGCATCGCGATCTAACGAAATCGAATGGGCGCACGCTTTCACGAGCGTGCGCCCTTTTTGCACGAGAGCGACATGGCAAAGCGCGACTATTACGAAGTATTGGGGTTGTCTCGCGGCGCGTCGGAGGACGAGGTCAAGAAGGCCTATCGACGGCTTGCCATGAAGTACCACCCCGACCGCAACCCCGACGATCCGGCGGCCGAGGAAAAGTTCAAGGAAGCGTCCGAAGCGTACGAGGTTCTGTCGGACCCGCAGAAAAAGGGTGCGTACGATCAATTCGGCCACGCCGGTGTCGACCCGAACGGGATGGGCGCACGCGGCGGCGGTGCGAGCTTCGCCGACATCTTCAGCGACGTGTTCGGCGACATCTTCGGCGGTGGCGGCCGCGGCGGACATTCGCGCGGCTCGGATTTGCGCTACACGTTGGAATTGGAACTCGAACGCGCGGTGCGCGGCGACACGGTCGAGATCCGCGTGCCGGTGCTTGCGGCGTGCGAAGAATGCGAAGGTACCGGCGCGCGCAAAGGCACCAAGCCCGCGCAATGCCCCGACTGCGGCGGCGCAGGACAGTTGCGCGTGTCGCAGGGTTTCTTCTCGTTGCAGCAAACATGCCCGCGGTGTCGCGGGGCCGGTTCGATCATCAAGGACCCGTGTCGCAACTGCGGCGGCAGCGGTCGCATGGAACGGCGCAAGACGCTATCGGTGAAGATTCCTCCAGGCGTCGATACCGGCGATCGAATCCGTCTCAGTGGCGAAGGCGAGGCCGGCCACAACGGCGGACCGCCCGGCGACTTGTACGTGCAGATCGCGGTGCGCGAGCACGCGATTTTCTCGCGCGACGGCAAGGACCTGTATTGCGAGGTACCGATCTCGATCGCGGACGCGGTACTCGGCGGCGAACTGGAAGTACCGACACTCGGCGGCCGCGTGAAGTTGAAGATACCGCCGGAGACTCAGACCGGGCGGATGTTCCGCCTGCGCGGCAAGGGCGTTTCGCCGGTACGCGGCGGCGGTCCGGGCGACCTGCTGTGCAAGGTCGTCGTCGAAACGCCGGTCAAGCTCACCAGCGAGCAGAAGGCGATCTTCGAGCAGCTGCGTAAGACGCTGCGGCAAGGTGGCGAGGAACACTCGCCGAAAGAGACGTCGTGGTTCAAAGGCGTCATGGATTTCTTCGAAGGTCTGAAGCCGTGACGTCCGGCGAGGGCTAGAATCGCGCCCTCGCATCGCCATCGGAACGGTTTCCATGATCAGGATAGCCATCACCGGCGCCGCCGGACGCATGGGTCGCACCCTTGTTCAGGCGTTGGAAAACAGCACTGCGCTGCAGCTCTCGGTTGCGCTCGAGCGACCCGGCGTGGCGCTGCTCGGCGCCGATGCGGGCGAGCTCGCCGGCATTGGCCGCCTCGACGTCGCGGTGACCGATTCGCTGCGGGCGGCATTGCCGAAGTTCGACACCTTGGTCGATTTCAGCGTCCCGGACGCGACGCTCGCGTCGCTGGCGACGTGCCGCGATGCCGGCAAGTCGATGGTGATCGGAACGACCGGCATCGAAGCGGCAGGGCGCGACGCCATCCGCGCCGCATCGCGCGACATTCCGATCGTGTTCGCACCGAACTACAGCGTCGGCGTGAACCTGTGCTTCAAGCTGATCGAACTCGCGGCGCGCGTGTGCGGCGACGACGTCGACGTCGAAGTCATCGAAGCGCATCACCGCGGCAAGGTCGACGCGCCGTCCGGCACGGCACTGAAAATGGGCGAGATCCTCGCGCAGACACTCGACCGCGATCTTGCCGAAAGCGCGGTGTACGGCCGGCAAGGCATCACCGGTCCGCGCAACCGTAAGACGATCGGGTTCGAGACGATCCGCGCCGGCGACATCGTCGGCGAGCACACCGTGATGTTCGCGGGCGCCGGCGAGCGGGTGGAGATCACGCACCGGGCCGCGAGCCGCATGAACTTCGCGATCGGCGCGATGCGCGCGGCGCAGTGGCTTGCCGGTCGACCGAACGGCTTGTACGACATGCAAGACGTGCTCGGATTGAAGGGCTGATGCGTCCTTCGAGTGACACGCCGAGCGCGTTTGCCTAAAATGCGCGCCTAGCCTGCGCAGACTGTTCGGCCCGACCTTCGGATCGGGCGCGCGTCTGCGAACGACGAACAGCAAGCGGGTGGGAAGCGATTCCCCCCGCTTTTTTGCGACTGCTTGAATCCCAAAGGGACGCGATCTTGACACCGGCTCTACTGGCGCTCGAAGACGGCAGCGTGTTTCGCGGCGCCTCCATTGGCGTCGAGGGCCAGAGCGTCGGCGAGGTCGTCTTCAACACCGCGATGACCGGCTATCAGGAAATCCTGACGGATCCGTCGTATGCGGGTCAGATCATCACGTTGACCTATCCGCACATCGGCAACACCGGCACGAACGAGGAAGACGCCGAGTCCGACAAGGTGTGGGCGGCCGGACTCGTCATTCGCGATCTGCCGATTCTCGCGAGCAGCTGGCGCAGCCAGATGACGCTGACCCAATACCTGAACGCGCAGCGCGTGGTCGCGATCGCCGAGATCGACACACGGCGGCTGACTCGTTTGATCCGCACGAAGGGTGCGCTGAACGGCTGCATCGTCGCGGGTCATGCCATGGACGAAAGCGCGGCAATCGCGGCGGCGCGCGAATTCCCGGGCCTCGAAGGCGCCGATCTCGCCGCCGCAGTGACGTGCGCGAAAGTCCATCAATGGCACGGTGGCAGTTGGAAACTCGGCGAAGGCTATCGGATGCCGACGGACCAACGGTTTCGCGTGGTCGCGTACGACTTCGGCGTGAAGCGCAACATTCTGCGTCTGCTCGCCGACCGCGGTTGCACCGTGACGGTCGTTCCGGCAAAGACGACGGCCGCGCAGGTGCTCGATCTGAAACCGGACGGCGTGTTCCTGTCGAACGGCCCGGGCGACCCGCAGCCGTGCGACTACGCCATTCGCGCCATTGCAGAGTTGGTGGAGACGGGCATGCCGACGTTCGGCATTTGTCTCGGCCATCAATTGCTCGGGCTTGCGAGCGGCGCCAATACGGTGAAGATGCCGCACGGCCATCACGGCGCGAATCACCCGGTGAAAGATCTGCGCGACGGCCGCGTGATCATCACCAGTCAAAACCACGGGTTCGCGGTCGATCAAAGCAGCTTGCCGAACTGCCTCGAGACGACGCACGTGTCGCTGTTCGACGGCTCGCTGCAAGGCATCCATCGCACTGATCGCCCGGCGTTCGGCTTCCAAGGCCACCCCGAAGCGAGTCCCGGTCCGAAAGACTGCGAGTATCTGTTCGATCACTTCATCGATTTGATGACGAGCGAGGCCGCGAATGGCTAAGCGCACCGACATCGAATCGATTCTGATCATCGGTGCCGGTCCGATCGTCATCGGCCAAGCGTGCGAGTTCGATTACTCCGGCGCACAAGCGTGCAAAGCGCTGCACGACGAAGGCTATCGAGTGATTCTCGTCAACTCGAATCCCGCGACGATCATGACCGATCCTGCGACGGCCGACGCGACGTACATCGAGCCCGTCGAATGGCGCACCGTCGCGCGCATCATCGAGCGCGAACGCCCCGATGCGCTGTTGCCGACGATGGGTGGACAAACGGCACTCAACTGCGCGCTCGATCTCGTGCGCGAAGGCGTGCTCGACAAATTCGACGTCGAGTTGATCGGCGCGAGCCAAGACGCGATCGACAAAGCCGAAGATCGCGAGCGCTTCGCCGCCGCGATGAAGGACATCGGTCTCGAGACGCCGCGTTCGGCTATTGCACACAGCCTCGAAGAGGCGCTGCAGGTTCAGAGCGCGCTCGGTTTTCCGTGCGTGATTCGACCGTCTTTCACGCTCGGCGGCAGCGGCGGCGGTATCGCGTACAACCGCGAAGAGTTCGTCGAGATCTGCACCCGCGGACTCGATCTGTCGCCGACGAGCGAGTTGCTGATCGACGAATCTCTGCTCGGCTGGAAAGAGTTCGAGATGGAAGTCGTTCGCGACAAACTCGACAACTGCATCATCGTTTGCTCGATCGAGAACCTCGATCCGATGGGCATTCACACCGGTGACTCGATCACCGTTGCGCCGGCGCAGACGCTGACCGACAAGGAATATCAGATCCTGCGCGACGCCTCGATCGCGGTGTTGCGCGAGATCGGCGTCGAGACCGGCGGCTCGAACGTGCAGTTCGCGATCGATCCGAAGACCGGCCGCATGGTCGTGATCGAGATGAATCCGCGCGTGTCGCGCTCGTCGGCGCTCGCGTCGAAGGCGACCGGCTTTCCGATCGCGAAGGTCGCGGCGAAGCTCGCGGTCGGGTACACGCTGGATGAGCTCACCAACGACATCACCGGGGTGACGCCGGCGTCGTTCGAGCCCGCGATCGACTACGTCGTGACGAAGGTCCCGCGATTCACGTTCGAGAAGTTCCCGAATGTCGATGCGCGACTGACGACGCAGATGAAATCGGTCGGCGAAGTGATGGCGATCGGCCGCACGTTCCAGGAATCGTTTCAGAAAGCGCTGCGGGGTCTCGAGATCGGTCGCACCGGGCTCAACGAGCTGATCGATCCAACCAACGAAGACGACATGACGCGGCTGGTGCGCGAGCTCAACGTCGCCGGTGCCGATCGAATTTGGTACGTCGCCGACGCGTTCCGCAGCGGGATGAGCATCGAGCAGGTCGTCGAATATACGTCGATCGACCCGTGGTTCCTCGCGCAGATTCAAGACCTGGTTGCCCTAGAGAAAGATCTGAGGGCCCGACGCCTCGCGGATATCGGTGAAGCCGAGTTGCGGCGACTCAAGCGCAAGGGTTTCTCCGATGCGCGCCTCGGTGAGCTCGTTGGGTCGAATGAAGCGGACGTGCGCGCGGCTCGGGTGCGCATGGGTATCAAGCCGGTGTTCAAGCGGGTCGATACCTGCGCAGCCGAGTTCCCGTCGGCGACGGCGTATCTGTATTCGACGTACGAAGAAGAGTGCGAAGCCGATCCGAGCGATCGCGCCAAGATCATGGTGCTCGGCGGCGGCCCCAACAGAATCGGGCAGGGGATCGAGTTCGACTATTGCTGCGTGCACGCGGCGCTAGCGATGCGTGAAGACGGCTATGAAACGATCATGGTCAACTGCAATCCCGAGACCGTCTCCACCGACTACGACACGTCGGATCGCTTGTACTTCGAGCCGGTGACGCTCGAGGACGTGCTCGCCATCGTCGACGTCGAGCGTCCGACCGGCGTGATCGTGCAGTTCGGCGGGCAAACCCCGCTGAAGTTGGTCGATGCGCTGCAGGCGGCCGGCGTGCCGATCGTCGGCACGAGCGCGGATTCGATCGATCGCGCCGAAGATCGCCAGCGTTTCCAAGAAATGATCGCGAAGCTCGGGCTGCGTCAGCCCGACAATAGGACGATCACGTCGGCCGACGAGGCCGGCGTAGCGGCCGATGCGATCGGCTTCCCGATGGTGGTGCGGCCGTCGTATGTGCTCGGTGGGCGCGCGATGGAAGTCGTACACAACAAGGCCGATTTGGCGCGCTACCTGCGCGATGCGTTCGTCGTGTCGAATTCGGCGCCGGTGCTGCTCGACCATTTCTTGGATCAGGCGATCGAGGTCGATGTCGACGCAGTGTGCGACGGCGAGCAAGTCGTCATCGGCGCGATCATGCAGCACATCGAACAGGCGGGTGTGCATTCGGGCGACTCGGCGTGTTCGCTGCCGCCGTATCGTCTCGACGAACGCATTCAGAACGACATTCGCCGGCAAGTGGCGGCGATGGCGGTCGAACTCGGCGTCGTCGGTCTCATGAACGTGCAGATGGCGGTGCAGCAGGACAACGTGTTCGTGCTCGAAGTGAATCCGCGCGCGTCGCGTACCGTTCCGTTCGTATCGAAATGCATCGGTGTTTCGCTCGCGAAAATCGCGGCGCGTTGCATGGCTGGCACGCCGTTGTCGAAGCAGGGCTTCACGCGCGAGATCATTCCGAGCTACGTCTGCGTCAAGGAGTCGGTCTTCCCGTTCAACAAATTCCCGGGCGCGGATCCGATCCTCGGACCCGAGATGAAGTCGACCGGTGAAGTGATGGGCGTCGGCGAAACGTTCGCTGAAGCGTTCGCGAAGGCGACGCTCGCGAGCGGCGAGCGCCTGCCGAAAGGCGGTCGCGCGTTCCTGAGCGTGAAGAAGTCGGATCAACCGAATGTTGCTGCGATCGGTCGAGACCTCGTCAGCCTCGGTTTCGAACTCATCGCGACGCGCGGTACCGCGCGCGCGTTG
>DASRZO010000146.1:0-3595 GCA_035686405.1 Pseudomonadales bacterium
CCGTCGAGCATGTAGCTGCGATCGGCAGCGAACAGCAGTTCCGCGACGAAGCCGCCGTAGCAACTGCCGGGTTCGACGAGTGCGAGCAACGTCTTCGACGTCAGATCGAGCCGCTTCAGCGTGCGTTTCGCGAACAGAGTGATCTCGCGTACCCACCACACGTCGCCGTGGCGGCGTAGCCAGCCGTCGTAGTCGAGCACGCGTTCGAGCGCGCCGCTCGTGCGGATGACCAGCGTGGCGATCGCCGGTGCGTTGAAGCGCAGGTACAACAGGGCGTCGTCGAGCGCGCGCAACAGCGCGAGCGGCCACAGCGCGGCGCCGATCGTGCGCGCCTCGTCGATGTCGTCAGGCGGCGGCGCCTCCGGTCCGAGCAGCGTCAGCGTCGCGGTCGACAAGGTCGAATCGATCGCGACGTCGAGAAACGGGTAGTGCAGCCCGCTCGCGTCTTCGCGGCGCTCGAGCCGCGGCAGCGCGATGCCGTCGGCGGCTGTCGGCCGGTCCGACGTTTGCGCGAGGGCGATTGCCCGCGCGTCGACGGCCGCGTCGAATTTCGAACGTGGCGCGATTTCGTCGACGAGTCTCCATTCGAGCGCGCGCGCGCCGCGGGCGCCTTCTTCGAGCGTGCAGAACACGTCGGCGAGGTCGCGGCGGATGCGGCGTTTATCGGTCAATCGCGTGAGTCCGCCGGTACCGGGCAGTACCGCGAGCAGCGGCACCTCCGGCAGCGACACGGCGGCGTTGCCGTCGTCGATCAATAGCAGGTGATCGGTCGCGAGCGCGAGTTCGTAGCCCCCGCCGGCAGCGGTACCGCCGAGCGCCGCCAGATAGCGCTGCTTCGAATGTTCGGATGCGTCTTCGATCGAGTTGCGCGTCTCGTTCGTGAATTTGCAGAAGTTCACTTTGTGCGCGTGGCTCGCGCCCGCGAGCATGCGGATGTTCGCGCCGGCACAGAAGATGTTCGGCTTGCCGGAGCTGACGACGACGACTCGTACCTCGGGGTGTTCGAAGCGCAGCCGTTGAATGGCGTCGGCGAGCTCGATGTCGACGCCGATGTCGTACGAGTTCTGTTTGAGTTCGTAGCCGGGCATGGCGCCGCCCGATTCGGCGACGTCGAGCACGAGGTTCGCACGCGGCGGCGCGATCGTCAGGCGCCAATGCCGATACGCGCTCGGTTGCGTGCGAAATTCCAGTGGCGTCGCTGTCGTTGCATTCATACGGACGATTTCCGCAGGATCGGGCGGTCCGCAGCGTACAGGTTGAGGGCGAGCGGCGATGGTAAAACAACCGACCTGTCGGGCGCTGCAAATTGTGACGCAGGTCTCCGAAGCAAATAGGCGGAGCCCGGTGCGATTGAGAGCTAACTAACTGTTTCACAAACGCTACACGGTGAGAATGTCGGTTCGAAGCATTCGCAACGGACGCGAAACGCCCGCTCACACCATGTCACGACTGCCCATTGTCATCGCCGGCTCGACCCTGCTGTCGGGCGTCGCGTGGACCGCCGTGTCGGTGACCGAAGTCCCCGCCGCACTCGCGATCAACGGCGCGATCGCCGAGATGCTCGGCCACAAAGTCGCCACGTCGAATTACGCCGACGCGATCTTCACGGTGTTGTGCGTCGCGCTCGCCGCGGCGATCGGCGGCGCGATCGGTTGGTCGTTGCGCGGCACCACGGCGAAGACGCGCGAAGCGGATCTGACACGCCGTCTGAACGATACGAAGTCGCGTCTGCCGCGGCTCGAATCCGGCATGCGCAACAAGGAGATGCACGTCGCGCGCGTCGAGCAGCAGATGAAGAACCTCGAGAGTCTGCTGCCGCCGCTGCACAAGACGATCGAAGAGAAGGACATCGCGCTGCGCGATCGCGACCGTTCGATCTCGCTGCTGAAAAACGAATTGTCGTTGCTGAAAGGCGTACCGCTCACGAGCGACGCGCCGCCGTCGAGCGCGATGGCGACGCTCGATCTCGACGATGATCCGCTCGCCCCGCCGCCGGCCGCCGAGACGATCCGCGCGCTCGAACAGCGGGTCGAGGAATTGCAGTCGATCGTGCGCGAGCGCGAAGCGCGCATCACCGAACTGGTGCACCAACAGGGCCAACCGTCGGACCGCGTCGCGCTGCAATCGGCGCTCGACGGCCAGCGCAAGCGCAACGAAGACTTCGACCGCGACCGAGCGCGGCAAGAGAAGTGGCTCGACGTGCTGAACGATCAGCTCGCCCGCGCGCGCGAGACGAACGACAAGCTCACGCTGCAGATCGCCGATCAGGCGGGCCTGCAACGGCGCATCTTCGAACTCGAAGGCGAGGTTCGGCGTTTGGGCGACGAAATCGCCGACCGCGAGCGCCGGCTCGCCGCGTCGCGCTTCGAGTGCGCGACGGCGCGCACGACCGTCGCGCATTTGCAGGCGCAACTCGACGCGAAGAAGGCCGAAGCCGAAGAACGGGACGCCGAGGCACAACACCCGTAGGGCGTGCTTTCCGCAGCGAGTCGCGCGCCCGCGGCGAAGCCGCTAGAGTCGCGCAGATCGACACCTGCCGGTCACTTCGATGTCGCGACCGCTCCGCAACGTTCTCTTGATCACCGCCGACCAATGGCGCGGCGAGTGTTTTTCGTGGCGCGATCATCCCTGCGTCGAAACGCCGCACCTCGATGCGCTCGCGCGTGACGGGGTCGCGTTTGCGCGGCACTACTGTCAGGCCGTGCCGTGCGGACCGAGTCGCGCGTCGCTGCACACGGGCCTCTATCTGATGAACCATCGTTCCGGCACGAACGGCACGCCGCTCGATCGGCGCCACGACAACTGGGCGCAGATCGTGCGGGCCGCCGGCTACGATCCGGTGTTGTTCGGCTACACGGATACGAGCGTCGACCCGCGCGACTACGCGCCGGACGATCCGATCCTGACGACGTACGAAGGGGTGCTCCCTGGCTTGCGGCCGGAAGTGCTGCTGACGGGCGAAAACATCGCGACGTGGGTTGCGTGGTTGCGCAAGCGCGGTGTCGCGATTCCGCAACGCGAGGTCGATCTGTATCTGAAGAAGGCGGATCAACTCGAGTACGAACTCGGCGGCGCGACACCCGCGCCGCTCGCGCTGCCGGCCGAGCTGCACGACACGGTCTTCATGACCGATCAGGTGATCGAGTATCTGACCGGGCGGACCGAACCGTGGTGTGTGCATCTGTCGCTGCTGCGGCCGCATCCGCCGTGGATCGCGCCGGCGCCGTACAACTCGCGTTATCCGCCCGACGAGCTGCCGGGGTTCGTTCGAGCGGCGTCGGCGGACGAAGAGGCCGCGCAGCATCCGTGGCTCGCGTTCCAAATGGCCGATCGGCACTACCGCGCGCCGGACTCGGAGAGGCGGCTGCGGCGGTTGAAGGCGTCGTACTTCGGTCTGATGAGCGAGGTCGACGACAATCTCGGGCGCCTGTTCGCGCATCTGAAGGCGACCGGTCAATACGACGACACGCTGATCGTGTTCACGTCGGATCACGGCGAGCAGATCGGCGACCATTGGCTGCTCGGCAAATGCGGCTACTTCGATCAGTCGTATCACATCCCGTTGATCGTGCGCGATCCGCGCCGCGAGGCCGAT
>DASRZO010000147.1:0-3850 GCA_035686405.1 Pseudomonadales bacterium
CGCGGTTGTCGGCCTCGATCTCGGCGACGATCGCGCGAAAGCGTTCGTCGTTGCGCAGCGCGACGAACGCCGGCGCGTGATCGATGCGTTGGAAGAAGTCGAAGTCGAAGAGCATGCGATTGCCTTGCAGCTGCGCGGCGCGCAGTTCCGCGATCGCGGCATCGTTGCGGCCGAGCCGAGCGAGGATCTTCGCTCGCAGCACCTTACGCGCGACCGGATCGAATCCGTTCGGCGGCGGCGCTTGCGCAGCGAGCAAGCTGTCGAGCACCTTCGTCGCGTCGTCGGTCTTGCCTTCGCGCATCAATAGATCGCCGGTGAAGAGCGCCGCCTCCGGCGGCGCGTGCGACGCGTCGAACGTGGTCAACAGCGCCGGATCGACTTTCTGCAGCTCTTGCCGCGCGGTCGCCAAATCTCCGGTCGACAGCGCCGAGTTGATCAGCAGCGAGCGCCAGATCGGATCGTTGGTCTTCGCGAGCTGCGCGCGCGCGAGGCGGAACGTCGCGGCGTCGTCGCCGCGCATGTTGGTCAGAATCACGTCCCCGAACGACCGCGCGAGCGGTGCGTAGTCGGCTTCCGCGAGCGTCTTGCGCAGCGCGTCCTCGAGGCCGAGGTTCAGGTACGCGTTGGCGAGCGCGAAGGTCGCGCGCGGGCTGGTCCGTGTCGCGTGCGCTTTGCGCAGATACGGCAGCGCCGCGTCGATCTGACCTTGCGCGAGCAGGAGTTCGCCGAGCTCGAGGCTCGCGAAGACGTAGTCCGGATACATCTGGCCCAGCGTGACCAGTCGTTCGCGCGCTTCGGCGAAGCGCCCCAAGCCTTCGAGCGCGGTGATCAGTTGCGCCTGTGCGACCCGCGACAGCGGGTCGCGGCCAACCGCTCGACGCAGCGCGCCGTGCGCGTCGTCGTAGCGTCCGAGTTCGTTCATCAGCGTGCCGTACGCGGCGAGCGCATCGGGATCGTCGGGCGCGAGCTGGATTGCGCGGGCCAGCGTGCGCTCGGCGAGGTCGCGATAGCGCGCTTCGTCGGTGCGATGCAGCAGCACGGTGTACGCGTCGCCGGCGGCGACGTTCGCATTCACCGAATTCGGATCGATCGCGAGCGCGCGCTCGACGGTGTCGACCGCCTCGCGCGCCGCGGGGTCGAAGTCGAACGCCAGGTATGCGCCGGCGAGCAGCATCGTTGCTTGTGTATATCCGGCCGCCGCGTCGACGTTGTCCGGATCGCGTGCACGCAATTGCTCGAACAGCGCGCGCGCCTGCGTCAACGAATCGCGGGTGCGCTCGTGCAAGAGCGCCGTCGCGATCAGATACGAGCGATAGTCCTCGCCGTCCTGCGGTACCGCGTCGTGGCGCGGCGCCATCTTCATCTCGAGCACGTTCGCGACGTTCTGCGCGACGTCGTCCTGGATCGCGAAGATGTCGTCGAGCCGGCGGTCGTACGTTTGCGACCACAGATGGAATCCGTCGTGCGTCGAGATCAGCTGCACGGTGATGCGCAGCTTGTCGCCGGCGCGGCGCACGCTGCCCTCGAGCACCTGGGCGACGCCGAGCTTGCGGCCGATCTCGCGCAGGTCTTCGTTGCGGTTCTTGAAGTAGAAGGCCGACGTGCGGCCCGACACTTTGAGGCCGTCGATGTGCGTGAGGTCGTTGATCAGCTCCTCGGTGAGACCGTCGGCGAAGTAGTTGCTGTCGGCGTCGTCGCTGAAACTCGTGAACGGCAAGACGGCGATCGAGTTCGCCGCCGCCGCTACGGCAGCGGTGTCACCGGTATGCGCGGCGTTCGAAGCGGTCGCAGCGATCGGTGCCGCGTCGCGACGCGTCAGCTGCGCGATCGACACGCCGACCGCGGCGACGATCGCGAGCAACAGCGCCGCTTCCAACCAAACGGCGCGCGGCGGCGCGCTCGCGTCCGAGTCGGTCGTGCGGCGGATGCCGTCGGGCGTGATCTCGAACGCCCACGCGATCAGCGCGGTGATGGGCAGTCCGATCAGCAGCAGCACGGCGACGAAGGTCACCGTCCACGGCGGCAGCGTCAACGCCGGGAAGAGCTTGTCGGCGACCTGCAGCGTGCCCCAGGCGACGACCGCATAGGCGCCGACGACGCGCAGCACGTTGCGTCGTTTCAACTCCGCGAGAAAGGTTTGCAGCATCGCGTTGGTTCAAGGCGTTCGAGGCCGACCTCGACGCGGCACTATGCCGGAACGGCGCGGCGCGCGTCACGCCCGCGGCGCGGCCTCGAGGCATTCGATCAGCAGCTGCAGCGCGCGTTCGGCGAACGCATACATGTTCGCGACGCGATCGCTCCGGCCGGTCTCGAGCGTGATCGACTCATCGCGCGGTCCGCCGACCGCGATACAGCTGTGACCGGCGGCGTCGCCGTACGGGTTGCCGGTCGGACCGGTCGCACCGGTTTCGGCGAGGCCCCACGTCGTCGCGAGGCGTTCGCGGATCGTCTTCGCACCGAGTCGGGCATACGGTTCGGTCGACGCGCGCAGCCCGGCCATCGCTTCGCGCGGGATCGCGAGCAAGCCGCGCTGTGCGGCGGCGGTATAGATGACGCCGCCGCCGACGAAGTACGCGGAAGCGCCCGGAATCGCGACGAGCGCCGCGCTGATCAGCCCGGCCGTCGACGATTCGGCGACCGCGATCGTCTCGCGGCGATCGCGCAGCAGATCGGCGGCGGCGCGGGCAAGCGGCAACAGGCGTTCCATCGATGGGTCCTCGCGTTGGCTGTGCGGCGCCGTCTCGAGCATTGCCGCAGTGGCTGGCGTTCGCTCGCGCGTGGGCGCGTGCGGTCGGCCGAGTGCGCACGATACCGCGGTTGCCGTCACGGTTTCGGGTCTTCGTGCCGCCTGCGCACCTTCTAGGCGTCGATGGCCTGTGTGATACTGCGTGCCCCCGGAGTTCGAAGATTTCACATCATGAGCGAAGCCGTCTCGACGCAAGAGCAGTTCACGAAGCAACAGGCGAACAAGGAAATCATCAAGGCGAAACTGCGCGCGACGCAGCCGCAATACGACCCGAAGATGTCGAACGCCGACTTCTTGAAGATGTGGCCGATCGACGTCCATCAAGATCCGTACAAGATTCCGCTCGCGGAGCTCAACGTCGGGCACCCGGACCTCTTCGAAGCCGACACGATGTGGCCGTACTTCGAGCGGCTGCGCAAAGAAGCGCCGGTGCACTACTGCGCGAAGAGTCAGTTCGGCCCGTATTGGTCGCTGACGAAGTTCGAGGACATCAGGAAGTGCGACTCGAACCATCAAGTGTTCTCGTCGGACTCGCGCATCGGCGGCATCAGCCTCGGCGGCGGTGCGGATCCCGATCCGCAGTTCGACCTGCCGATGTTCATTCAGGAAGATCCGCCGAAGCACGAGGCGCAGCGCAAAGTCGTCGCGCCGATGTTCACGCCGCGCAACCTGGTGGATCTGGAACCGCTCATTCGCGAACGCGCCGGCAAAATCCTCGACAACCTGCCGCGCAACGAAGACTTCAACTGGGTGCGGCACGTGTCGGTGGAACTCACCGGGCAAATGCTCGCGACGCTGTTCGACATTCCGCAGGAAGATCGGCACAAGCTGATCTATTGGTCGGACTCGACGTCGAACCTCGGCAACCCGGAATACTTCGCGACCGTCGAAGAAGGTTTCAAGGTGTTGTGGGAGTGCTACGCGTACTTCGACGAGGTCTGGAAGGAGCGCGTCAAGAACCCCCACAAGCTCGACCTGATTTCGATGCTCGCGCACGGCGAGTCGACGAAGAACATGCCGCCGAACGAATACCTCGGCAACATCCTGCTGCTGATCGTCGGCGGCAACGACACGACCCGCAATTCGATCTCCGGCGGCGTACTG
>DASRZO010000148.1:0-12903 GCA_035686405.1 Pseudomonadales bacterium
AAGTCGCAAGCACCGGATCCGGCGCGGCTGCCGGGCAGCTGACGGGACCGCGAGCCTTTGGGTGCGAGCGGGCGCGGCGCGCCCGACGTAAGCGCGCCCGCGGGCCGTGCCGCGCTTCGAAGTTCAATACGTGTAGCGCGGCTCCGCGCCGAAATCCCACAAGAGCGCGGTGCCGCCCATCATCGCGACGACACCGACGAGCGCGATCGCCACCACCGCGCTCGCGAACAGGAAGCCGCGTTCGGCCGGAATCTCCATCACGATCGGCACGCCGAGGTACAGCAGATACAGGCAGTGACACGCGACCGCGACGCCGATCGCGATGTCGAACCACAGCGACGGGTGCAGTCCCAACAGGCCCGCGACGAAATACGGCGTCGCGGTATACGTCGCGATCGCGACGCCGCGCGCGAACGTCGAACGCGACGCAGCGTACGTCGCGGCCATCCAATGGACCATGTAGCCGAGGAACGTCACGCCGGCGAGCATCGCGAGATAGAAGAGCGTGCAGATCTTCACGGCGCTGTCGGCCGAGATCTTCAGCACCGGCTCTTCGCCGAACTGCCAACCGACGCGCGTGACGCCGTAGTACCAACACAGCGCCGGCACGAGCGCCCACGGCACCGTGTGCGTCACCAGCACGCGCAGCGCGGACGTCGCGGAACGGCCGATGTCGGCCCAGGCCTGCGCGGGTTGCACCAACAGCGCGAGCGAGTAGGGTTTCATCTGCGTTTTCTCCCCTCAAGAGTCGTGTCAGGTGCGGGCTCTGCCCGCGATTCTTCGAACAACGTCGCTGCGCCTTGCCGTTCGAGATCGTCGAACTGACCGGCGTCGGCGGCGCGGAAGAACACGACCGCCGCACCGATCACGACGAGCGCCGACAGTGGAATGAGCAGCAGCAGGATTTCCATCAGTGCGCCTCCACGGCCTTGTCGGCGCGCCCGAGGCGCAGCGCGTTCAAGGTCACGCCGAGCGAGCTCGCCGACATGCCGATCGCGGCGGCCCACGGCGGTACCACGCCCACCACCGCGAGCGGAATCGCGACCAGGTTGTAGGCGGCGGCCCACGTCAGGTTTTCGCGAATGATCCGCTGTGCGGCGCGCGCGACGACGATCGCGTGCGCGATCCCGCCGATGCCGGGCGCGAGCATCACCGCGTCGCTGTGAGCGCGCGCGAGATCGGTGCCGTCGGCCGGTGCGATCGATACCGCGGCGGCGGCGAGCCCCGGCACGTCGTTGACGCCGTCGCCGACCATCGCGACGTCGATGCCGCGCGCGGCGAGTTCGCGCACGTGCGCGAGTTTGGTCTCCGGCGTCGCCTCGGCACTGAACGGAATGCCGAGACCGGCGGCAAGCGCGCGCGTCGGTTCGGCGCGGTCGCCGGTGCAGATCTCGGCGTCGACGCCGAGCGCGGACAGCGCGGCGAGCGTCGCCGGCACGTCGTCGCGCAGCGCCATCCTGACGGCGAATTCGGCGACGACGGCGGGTTCCGCACCGGGCGCGACGCGCGCGAGATAGAACGTCGTCAGGTCCGGATGCAGCGGTGCGCGCGTGGCGCGGCAGAACTCGGCGTTGCCGAGTCGATACGCGACGCCGTCGACGGTGCCGCCGATCCCTTTGCCCGATTCGATGTGCACGTCGTTCGCCGTCGGCGCCGGCGTATCGGTCGCCCCGAAGGCGGCGCCCAACGGATGCTCGGTCCGATGTTCCAGCGCGCGCGCGATCGCGACTGCGCGGGTTGCGTCGAGCGCGTCGAACGTTTCGACCGCAACGAGTTCCGGCGTGGCGCCGGTCAACGTGCCGGTCTTGTCGAAGATCACGCGGCGGATCCGCGCGAGACGTTCGAGCACGTGCGCGCGCGTCACGACGAAACCGCGCCGGCGCAAGGTCGACGTGGCGACGGTGATCGCCATCGGGGTCGCCAACGACAGGGCACAGGGGCACGAGACGACGAGCACCGCGATGGCGGCCGGCAAAGCGCGTACCGGATCGGCGAAATACCAGAACACGAACGTCGCGGCCGCGAGCGCGAGCACTGCCGCGACGAAGTGCCGCGCGATGGCGTCCGTTTGCACCGCGACGCGGGGTTTTTCGAGCGTCGCACGCTGCGCGAGGCGGTGGATGTCGGCGACGCGCGTCTGCGCCGGACGCGCCGTCGCGAGGACGGTGATCGGCTGTGCGACGTTCAGCGTACCGGCGTACACGCGCGCACCGACCGCCTTCGCGACGGGACGCGATTCGCCCGTCAGCGTCGCCTCGTCGACTTGGGTCGCACCCGCGACGACGTCGCCGTCGACGGCGATGCGCGAACCCGACGGCACGACGATGCGATCGCCGGCGCGAATCGCCTCGAGCGGGACCGTCTCGACACCGGCGGCGGTCTCGCGCCGTGCCGACTCCGGCAACAGCGCGAGCCAGTGATCGAAGCGGCCGAGCCGGCGCCGCGCCTGGCCTTCGAGAAAGCGCGCGCCGAGCAACAGAAACACGAACATCGTGATCGAGTCGAAATAGACGTCGCCGGTCCCGCGCACGGTGGCGACGGCGCTGGCGACGAACGCGACGGCGATCGCGAGCGCGACCGGCACGTCCATCGCGAGCCCCGTTGCGCTGCGGCCGAATGCACCGCCGAACGACGCCGCGGCGTTCACGAAGAACGGCCGTGCCGAATACACGACCACCGGGACGGTGAAGGCGAGCGCGGACCAACGAAACAGTTGGACGTAGTAGGGGCTCATGTGATCGGCGACCGCAACGTACAGCGGCAGCGAGAACATCATCACTTGCATCATCGCGAGCGCCGCGACGGCGATGCCTTTCAACTGCCGCCGGCGCTCGGCTCGTGCACGCGGATCGTCGATCTCCCGCGCGACGTACAGCGGCGTGTAGCCGGCGGCGGCGACGGCGTCGAACACCGCGCTCAACGCAATGCGGTTCGGGTCGTAGTCGAGCACGACCCGGTGTTGCGCCGGATTGATTCGCACGCGTTCGACGCCGTCGAGCGCGGTCAGCGCGCGTTCGATGCGCCCCGCGCAATTCGCGCAGCGCATGTCGGCGACGTCGAGATCGACTTCGTAGCGATTCGCGGCGACGCGATGCGCGACGAGGTCGACGAACGCCGGATCGTCGCGGAACGGCAGCTGCAATGCGTGCGCGGCGGTCATTCGGCGCGCGCCCGCGATTGCGCGTCGGTGCGCGCGCGGCGCGACTCCCACGATGTCTTGTCGAGCGGTGCGGCTTCCACGCGACGCACTTCGGGATCCGGATGCGTGAACGCGTACGTCGCGGTGATCGACGCGGTGACGACGCCGGCGAGCGGAATCGCGATCAGGAACCACGGCCAGAATTGCCGATACCACTTGCGTTCGCCGGGACTCGGTTTCGGCGCGCCGTCGTTCGAGCCGACGTCCGCGCCGTTGCGGCGTTCGCCCGCGTGTGTCGGAGTCGCGGCGCTCATTCGTGCACCGGTCCGAAGAAGTCGCTGCGTTCGGAATCGCAATGACCGGCGCCGTCGCACGCGCCGAAGCGCACGTCGAACGGCGACTTCGCGAGCGCGGCGGGCGCCACCGCGAGTGTGACCGGCACGCTCAATACCTCGCCCGGCTGCGCGTCGACCGACGCAGGTCCCTCGAGGCGCGGCGTCGGATCGCCGGCGCCGACCGAAACCGTCAGCGCAAACGTCTGCGGCTGTTGGGTTTTGTTGACGATCTTCAGGGTGTAGTCGTTGCGGATCGCATCGCGATCGGCGTGGAAGAGTTCGCCGCGATCGCGAATGACGTCGATCAGGACGAGATTGCGCGCGAAGAGCGCGATCGCGAACGCGACGATCATCACCGACAGCGCGGTCGCGTAGCCGATCACGCGCGGGCGCAGCAGGCGCGTCGGCCGGCCTTCGAGCTCGTGGTGCGTCGTGTAGCGGATGAGCCCCGGCGCTGAGCCGACTTTCTGCATCACGTCGTCGCACGCGTCGATGCAATGTGCGCAGCCGATGCATTGGTATTGCAGACCGTTGCGGATGTCGATTCCGGTCGGGCACACCTGCACGCACAGTTGGCAATCGATGCAGTCGCCGAGGTTCTCGGGGTGCGTGCCGCGCTTGCGCGCGCCGCGCGGTTCGCCGCGAGCGGGGTCGTACGACACGATCAACGTGTCCTTGTCGAACATCGCCGATTGGAAGCGCGCGTACGGACACATGTAGATGCACACCTGCTCGCGCATCCAGCCGGCGTTGATGTACGTCGCGAGCGTGAAGAACACGATCCACGCGGCCGCCATCGCGTCGACGTTCAGCGTGAAGACGTCGACCGTCAGTGCACGGATCGGCGTGAAGTAGCCGACGAACGTGAGCCCGGTCAGGAACGCCCAACCCATCCACATCGAGTGCTTCGCGCCGCGCCTGACGATCTTTTCGAGGCGCCACGGCGCCTGATCGAGACGAATGCGCGCATGGCGCGGGCCTTCGGTGATCTGCTCGACCCACATGAAGATCGCGGTCCACACCGTCTGCGGGCAGGTGTAACCGCACCAGATGCGGCCGACCACCGACGTCACGGTGAACAAGCCGAACGCGGCGATGATCAACAGCCACGCGAGCAGCATGAAATCCTGCGGCCAGAACGTCAGGCCGAAGATGTAGAAGTGGCGCGTGGGGAGATCGAACAACACCGCTTGGCGGTCGCCCCAGTCGAGCCACGGCAAACCGAAATAGCCGATCAACAGCGGCCAGCCGGAATAGAGCCGAATCCGTTGGAAACGGCCCTCGATCGCGCGCGTGAAGATCTTCTCGCGGCGTTGATACAGATCGACCGGCGCGAAGCCGGCCGTCGCCGCATCGGTCGCGATCAACGAACCGTGGGACGGATCGTTCACGGTGACGAACCGTTCGACGGCGCGGCGGATTCGGCCGGCGTCTGGTCGCCGAGCGTCGACGGATCCAGCGGTGCGACCGGGACCGAATCTGGCGAGGCGGTCGGCGCCGCGGCGGGTTGTGCGTTCGGCTGAGCACCGGTCTGTGCGGCGAACGCCGCGAGGCCCGACACGTACGCCGCGACGATCGCGATCCGATCGTCGCCGAGCGTCGTCGCGAAGCTCGGCATCACGCCGTTGCGGCCGTGGCGAATCGTGAATGCGATCGCGTCGGGCGTGCCGCCGTACAACCAGATGTCGTTCGTCAGATTCGGTGCGCCGAATGCCGGATTGCCTTTGCCGTCGGCGCCGTGGCACGCGACGCAGAACGTTTGGAATTGCGGCGCGGCGCGCGCGGCTGCGGCGGCGTCGTGCGGCGCGTTGGACAGACTCAACACGTACTGCGCCATGTCGGCGACGCCGGCATCACCGAGCGCGGGTCCCCACGCCGGCATCGCGGCCGTGCGACCGCCGCGAATCGTCGTCTCGATCGCGGCATAGTCGCCGCCCCATTGCCATTCCGTGTCGGTCAGGTTCGGGAAGCCGAAGGCGCCGCGCGCGCGCATGCCGTGGCAGCTCGCGCAGTTGTTCAGAAACAAGCGGCGGCCGATCTGCTGCGCCTCGGTGCTTTGGTGCAGCTCGGTTTCGTTCATGGCGGCGAGGCGCTGATACAGCGGCGCGAATTGCGCGTTCTTCGCCTGTACGTCGTTGCTCCATTGCGCGTGCGACGTCCAATGACCGAGGCCGGCGAAGTTGCCGAGGCCCGGGTAGTACAGCAGATAGCCGAACGCGAACACGATCGTCGCGGCGAAGAGTCCGACCCACCACACCGGCAGCGGGTTGTCGTATTCCTGGATGCCGTCGAAATCGTGGCCGGTCGTCTCGACGGTGGGTTTCGCGCGCGTGCGATTCGACAGCAGCAGCCACAGCGCCCAGCCGAGCGAGCCGAGCGTGCCGACGATGATGAATACGCTCCAGAACAGGCTCACGGCCGCGGCTCCTCTCGGCGCAGGTCTTCGTCCGGCGTCGTCCGACGATCCGAATCCGGCGGACGCGCCCGTCGCGGCGCCTCGCGCGCATCGTCCTCGTCGAGCGGAATCGAGGCGTACGACTGCAGCCGCGCCTTGTTGCGCGGATTCAGTACCCAGTAGAAGAGCCCGGCGAAGGCAAGGCTCACCAACAACGTCGCGAAGGCGCCGAACGTCATCATTCGTCTCCGGTGTAGTGCTGCATCGCGACGCCGAGGTGCTGCAGATACGCAACCAATGCGTCGGCTTCGGTGTGGCCCGCGACGGCGTCGTGCGCGCCGGCGATGTCGGCATCGGTGTACGGCACGCCGAGCGTGCGCATCGCGGTCAACTTCTTCGCCGTCAGTTCGCCGGTGAGCTGCGTGTCGAACAGCCACGGATAGCCCGGCATGTTCGATTGCGGCACGACGCTGCGCGGATTCTTCAGGTGCGCGCGGTGCCAGTCGTCGCTGTAACGACCGCCGACGCGCGCCAGATCCGGTCCGGTGCGCTTGCTGCCCCACAGGAACGGATGTTCGTAGACGTCTTCGCCGGCGACGGAGTAGTGGCCGTAGCGTTCCGTCTCCGCGCGCAGCGGCCGCACCATCTGCGTGTGGCACACGTGGCAGCCTTCGCGGATGTAGATGTCGCGACCCTCGAACTCGAGTGCCGGCAACGGCGCGAGCCCTGCGATCGGCAGCGTGCGCTCGCCTTTGAAGATCTGCGGAAAGATCTCGACCATGCCGCCGACGCAGACTGCGATCAGCGTCAGCAGGATCAGGAAGGTGAGACTCGTCTCGGTGCGGCTACCGGCCATGTCAGACTCCCGTCGCTACTAACGGAGTCGCGATGGCGCTGTCGCGACGGATCTCCGTGCTCGTCGTCGTCTTCCAGACGTTGTACGCCATTACCAACATGCCCGAGAGATAGATCGCGCCGCCGAGCGCGCGCACGTAGTAACCGGGATAGCTCGCCTCGAGCGACTCGACGAACGAATACGTCAAGGTGCCGTCGGTGTTCGTCGCGCGCCACATCAAGCCCTGGATCAGGCCGTTCACCCACATCGACGCGATGTAAAGAACTGTGCCGAGCGTCGCGAGCCAGAAGTGCAGGTTGATCAATTTCACCGAGTACATCTCGCCCTGCTTGCGGCCGTACATGATCGGGATCAGGTGGTACATCGCGCCGATCGACACCATCGCGACCCAGCCGAGCGCACCGGAGTGCACGTGGCCGATCGTCCAGTCGGTGTCGTGCGACAGCGCGTTCACCGTCTTGATCGACATCATCGGACCTTCGAACGTCGACATGCCGTAGAACGACAGCGACACGATCAGGAACTTGAGGATCGGGTCGGTGCGCAATTTGTCCCACGCGCCCGACAACGTCATGATCCCGTTGATCATCCCGCCCCACGACGGCGCCAGCAGCACCAACGACATCACCATGCCGAGGCTCTGCGCCCAGTCCGGCAGCGACGTGTAGTGCAGGTGGTGCGGGCCGGCCCAGACGTAGATCGCGATCAAGGCCCAGAAGTGCACGATCGACAGCCGATACGAATACACCGGCCGTTCGGCTTGCTTCGGCACGAAGTAGTACATGATCCCGAGGAAACCGGCCGTCAGGAAAAAGCCGACGGCGTTGTGGCCGTACCACCACTGCACCATCGCATCCATCGAGCCTGCGTAGACCGAGTACGACTTGAACGCGGAGACCGGCAATTCGAGGCTGTTGAACACGTGCAGCACCGCGATGCCGATGATCAGCGCGCCGAAGAACCAGTTCGCGACGTAGATGTGGTTGATCTTGCGTTTGGCGATCGTGCCGAAGAACACCACCGCGAACGCGACCCACACGATCGTGATCAGGATGTCGATCGGCCATTCGAGTTCCGCGTATTCCTTCGCGCTGGTGAGCCCGAGCGGCAGCGTGATTGCGGCCGAGACGATGACCAGTTGCCAGCCCCAGAACACGAACGACGCGAGGCCGTCCGAAATGAGTCTTACGCGACACGTGCGCTGCACCACGTAGAACGCCGACGCCATCAACGCGCAGCCGCCGAAGGCGAAGATCACGGCGTTCGTGTGCAGCGGGCGCAGACGACCGTACGAGATGTACGGAATGTCGAAGTTGAGTGCGGGCCACGCGAGCTCCGCGGCGATCAGTACGCCGACCGCCATGCCCACGATGCCCCACACGACGGTCATCAGGCAGAAGCGACGCACGACGGTGTAGTTGTATTCGGGATGCTCGACGGCGAGAGACATGGCGCGACGTTCACCTGCGATAGGACGGTGCGCATTGTCGGAGCGTCGGCGCGCGCATTTCGATACGGGCAATTACCTAGCGGACCGACGCTCGAATGCGGTTATCGTGCGGCATCGAATTCCTTGGAGCGTGCCGATGACGACTGCAAAGACTCCGCCGCCGGCGCGTCGAACGACGCGCCGTACCCATTTCGTCCATCCGTTCGAACGCGATCCCGATCCGTATCTGGAACGCCGCAAGATCGCCGGTGCCGCCGTGTGCCCGGACTGCGGCGCCGTGCATTCGCGCGGCAAATGGACGCTGCGAGCGAAGCCCAAACGCGTGGTCGAACACGTGTGTCCGGCGTGTCAGCGGGTGCGCGACAAGGTGCCGGCCGCGTACCTGACGCTCGTCGACGGCGAGTTCTTGCGCACGCACGAGGCCGAGATCGCGCATCTGATCCAGCACGTCGAGGCGCGCGAACGCGCCGAGCACGAATTGAAGCGCGAGATGGGCCGCACGCGCACCGAACGCGGGCTCGAGCTGACGTTCACCGATTCGCATTTGGCGCGCGCGATCGCCGAGGCGCTGCATCACGCCTATCAAGGCGAGATCGACCTGCAATACACGCCGGGCGACGTGATGCTGCGGGCGACCTGGAGCCGCTGATGTTCGGCTTCGCGGACGACCTCGGTCCCGCGAAAGTGGTCGAGATCTACGATCCGACGACGCCGCTGCGCGGCATCGTCGTGGTCGACAACGTGGCGATCGGTCCCGCGATCGGCGGCGTGCGGATGGCGCCGGATGCGACGACCGAAGAGTGTTTTCGCTTGGCGCGCGCGATGACGCTGAAAAACGCGGCAGCCGGGCTCGCGCACGGCGGCGGCAAGTCGGTGATCGTCGCCGACCCGGCGCTGCCGCTCGAACGCAAGGAAGCGCTGATCCGCAGCTTCGCCCGCGCGATCGCCGACGTGCGCGACTACATTCCCGGCCCCGACATGGGTACCAACGAGACCGCAATGGCGTGGATTCGCGACGAAACCGGCCGTGCAGTCGGATTGCCGCGAGAAATCGGCGGCATTCCGCTCGACGAGATCGGTGCGACCGGCGTCGGTTTGGTCGCGGCGCTCGACGCGGCGCAGGCGTTCAGCGACGTGCGGCTCGATCGTGCGCGCGTCGTCGTGCAGGGCTTCGGCTCCGTCGGCATTCACGCCGCGCGCCTGCTCGCGGAACGCGGCGCGCGCTTGGTCGGTGTCGCCGACAGCCGCGGTGCGCGCGTCGATCCGGACGGCTTCGACGTCGCCGACCTCGTGGCGTTCAAGCGCGGCGGCCGTTCGGTTGCGACGTACCCGCGCGGCCGCGCGATCGCGGAGGAGGATTTGGTCGCCGTCGATTGCGATGTCTGGATTCCAGCAGCGCGACCCGACGTGCTACGCGTCGACAACGTCGACCGGCTGAAGGCGACGATCGTCGCGCAGGGCGCGAACATTCCGGCCACGGCGGACGCCGAGCGGCGCCTCGCCGAACGCGGCGTCCTCGTGATTCCGGATTTCATCGCGAATGCCGGCGGTGTCATTTGCGCTGCGGTCGAATATCACGGCGGCACGCAGGAACAGGCGTTGGCGACGATCGTCGCGAAGGTCGGCGCGAACACGCGCGAGGTCCTCGCGCGCGCCGCCAACGAGCACGCATTGCCGCGAACCGTCGCGATCGCGCTCGCCGTCGAGCGCGTCAAGCGCGCGATGAGCTTCCGTAGGCGCACGTAGTGGACGCCCCGAACCGCGCAACGGCGGTCGCACCGGTCGGCGTCTCGTTGGGACGGATCTTCGGTATCCGCGTGCGCCTGCACCCGAGCGTGCTCGTCATCGTCGCGCTGATTCTCGTGAGCCTCGCGCAGGGCGCGTTCCGCCACTGGCACCCGGACTGGCCGTGGTGGACCGCGTGGTCGACCGCGTTCGTTGCGACGGTGTTGTTCCTCGCTTCGCTGTTGACACACGAACTCGCGCACTCGCTCGTCGCGCGCCGGCGCGGCATCGCGGTGCCGCAGATCACGCTGTTCGTGTTCGGCGGCGTCGCCGAGATCGCCGCCGAACCGACCGATCCGCGCAGCGAATTCGTCATCGCGATCGTGGGTCCTCTCACGAGCGTCGCTATTGCGGTGGTATTCGCGTTCGTCGGTGCGTGGTTGGTGCCGCCGGACTTCACCGACCGTGTCGCCGCCGATCCCGCCGCGACGATGGCGCAGTTGACGCCGTTCGCGACGATTTGCGTGTGGCTGGCGCCGGTCAACCTCGTGCTCGCACTGTTCAATCTCGTGCCGGGCTTTCCGCTCGACGGCGGCCGCGTGCTGCGCGCGGTGTTGTGGTGGTGGACCGGTGATCAGGTGAAAGCGACGCGACTCGCGGCGGGGTGCGGCCGCGCGTTCTCTT
The DNA here is from genome assembly GCA_035686405.1 of Pseudomonadales bacterium. Lineage (GTDB taxonomy): Bacteria > Pseudomonadota > Gammaproteobacteria > Pseudomonadales > Azotimanducaceae > DATJGR01. Next base: position 10,585 of record DASRZO010000148.1, read on the forward strand.
GGCTGTTGATCGCGTGGGGCGTGCTCGATTTCTTCGGCGGCCGCGGGCTCGAAGGCTTGTGGCTGATCATCATCGGCGTCTTCCTCGGCAACGCCGCCGCATCCGGCTATCAACAACTGCTGGTGCGGCGCTCGCTGAACGGCCTCGTCGTCGCGGACTTGATGCGCACGCACTTCGAGACGGTGGAGCCGACGCGGTCGCTCGCCGACTTCGTCGACCGGTTGCTGCTGCGCAGCGCGCAGACGTCGTGGCCGGTCGTCGAGGACGGCCGAACGATCGGCGTGATCGCACAGCGCGACGTGGCGAAGACGGCGGAAGCCGATCGCTCGCGCCTGCTCGTGCGCGACGTGATGCGGCCGCTCGCACAAGTGACGGTGTTGGCGCCGAGCCTCGCGGGGCCGGCGGCGCTGGAACGTATCGCCGAGATGGCCGACGAGCCGCTGCCGGTGGTGGAGCGCGACGAGATCGTCGGCTTGCTGCACGCCTCCGACATCTTTCGGTGGCTGAGCCTGCATCGGCTGCACGCGACGCCGTGAGCGGCGCGCCTCTATAGACTCGTTCGGGAACGTCGAGTGTCGCGAGGTCGCGTCGGCTCGCGTTCGTGATTCACCGGCTTCGCGACGGCGCTAGCGCGTCTGCCACGACTGCAGTTCGGGCAGCACCTCGCTTGCGAACAGGCGAATGCTCTTCTCGGCTTGCGCGCCGCTCAGCCCGCCGTAGCTGACCTGCACGGTCAGATCGAACTCGCCGATTTGTCGGCGCCGCTGTTCCATCTTCTCGAGGATCTGCCGCGGCGTGCCCCACGTGTTGATGTCGACGAATGCGTCGGCCGCCGCCGCGAGGCCGGCGTCGCGCAACGCCGCCGCGTTGGTCGCGTAGTCGCCGTAACCCTTCATCGACTTGAAATGGTCGCTCGCCATTTCGTAGTGCTCCATCACCGTGAGGTAGTAGTTGGCCATGTGACGGCGGGCGTTCGCTTCGGCGAGTTCGGCGCTCTCGTCGCAGGCGAGGAAGTCGACGCACACCGGCGCCGGTGCGGGCCGGTGATGGTGTTCTTCGAACAACGTTCGATAGCGCTCGAAGTGCGGCGCCATGTCGGCCCACGGCTTCTGCGCGAAGCTCATCATCTTCGCGCCGAGCCGCGCGACGACGGGCACCGAGTCCGACGACATGCCGACCGCGTACAAGCGGTCCTTGAAGCTGGCGTAGGGGCGCGGACGCACTTCCGTCCTGACTTGCTTGTAGTGAGGGCCGCGGCCCTCGACGACGCCGGTCTCGAGTCCGCGCACGATCAACTCGGCGGCTTCGTCGAAGCGGTCGCGCGCCTCGTTCATGTCGATGCCGAACACGTCGTACTCGCGGCGGGCGAGTCCGCGGCCGATGCCGAAGAGGGCTCGGCCTTTGCTGAGGTGGTCGAGCACGATCATCCGTTCGACGACCCGCAGCGGATCGTTCCACGGCAGGATCACGGCGCCGGTCAAGAGCTTGATCCGTTCCGTCTTGGCGGCCATGTAGCCGAGGAACTGCGTGTTGTCGGGCGACATCGCGTAGTTGTAGAAGTGATGCTCGACGGCCGACAGCGTGTCGAAGCCGAGCGGTTCGGCGAGTCCGGCCAAGGCGATGTCGCGTTCCCACGCGGCCTGGTCCGACGAACCGTCCTGAAAGTTTTGGAACACCATCAACAGTCCGACTTGCATCGCGTTCTCCCTTTAGGTCCGGTCCGCCGACCGGGACTCTGCGTTCTCGACGAGTTCGAGCACCGTGCCGTCCGGATCCTTGAAGCACACGAAGCGCGCCCGCGAACCCGAACTCGCCGGCATTTGCGCCGGTTCCGAAATGAATCGCGCGCCGGCCGCCTTCAATTTCGCGATGTCGCCGTCCATGTCGTTCGTCGACAGCGCCACGCGCGCGATGCCGTAGTGATAGAGGTGCGGGTACGGCGGGCTCGCGTCGTGCGGATCGAGCCATTGCAGCAGATCGATGACCACCGGCGGCGCGGCGCCCTCGAGCGCGAGCAAGGCGCCCTTCACCCGATACGGCGGCATGCCGACCGCCGCGGCGACTTCCGCCGTATTGCGCTCCGGTACGCGCCACACCTCGCGGAAGCCGAGCGCGTTGTAGAAGCGCAGCGAACGGTCGTAGTCGCTGCAGTTGATGTTGAAATGCACCATGCCGGTGACAGCCATCGTCGTTTCCTCGTGTGTTATTCGCCCGTCGTCAGGTTTGCCCGCACGCGCGGCAACACGTGGCGCGCGACGTATTCGATCCGGGCGCTGCCGCTGTCGACCGGCTCGCCGGGAAATTGCGCCCAGAAGTGGA
>DASRZO010000149.1:0-15317 GCA_035686405.1 Pseudomonadales bacterium
CGCGCGCTGCGTTTGCCGGGTGCCGACACGACGACGACGCGCCGCGACGGATCCGCGAGCACGATCTTCGCGACCTTACGCATCTGCGCGGCCGACGCGACCGAACTGCCCCCGAATTTGACGACCTTCATTGCGACACGGCGCGCAGCGGGCGCTGACGTCCTTCATCCACCGCCATCGTCAGAGCCGCTCCGCTACCCAGTCTTCGACCGATCGCAGCGCCGCAGGCAACGCATCGGGCCGATCGCCGCCGCCGGCTCGCGCCATGTCGGGCCGACCGCCGCCGCGTGCGCCGACTTGCGCACTCACCATGCCGATCAAATCACCCGCTTTGACGCGATCGCTGACGTCCTTCGTGACACCCGCGATCAAGTTCACTTTGCCGTCGGCGATTTGGCCGAGCACGATCACCGCGCTGCCGAGCTTGCTCTTCAGCGCATCGAGCGCGCCGAGTAGCGCCTTCGGATCGTCGCCGGTGACTTCCGCCGCGAGCACCTTGACGCCGTGCACGTCACGCGCGGAATCGGCGAGGTCGGCGCCGCGCGACGCCGCAGCGCGTTGCTTCAGTGTATCGAGCTCGCGCTGCATGTCGCGGTTTTGCGCGACTAACGTTTTCACCTTGTCGACGACGTCGCGCCGCGACGCGCGCAGCAACGCCGCGACCTGCTTCAGATCACCCTCACCGGCTTCCGTGTACGCGAGCGCCGTCGGTCCGGTGAGCGCTTCGATCCGCCGCACACCGGCCGCGATCCCGCTCTCCGCGACGATGCGCAGCAACCCGATGTCTCCGGTGCGATGCACGTGCGTTCCGCCGCAGAGTTCTACCGAGAATCCGTCGCCCATCGTCAACACGCGCACGCGGTCGCCGTACTTCTCGCCGAAGAGCGCCATCGCGCCTTTATCGATCGCTTGCTCGTACGCGAGCACGTCGGTCTGCACCGCAGTATTCCGCTGAATCTCGCGGTTGACGATCGATTCGATCTCGCGCAATTCGACCTCGGTGACCGGCAGCGCGTGCGAAAAGTCGAAACGTAGATGTTCTGCCGACACCAACGAGCCCTTCTGCTGGACATGCGTGCCGAGCACGCGCCGCAGGGCCGCGTGCAGCAAGTGCGTCGCGGAATGGTTGAGTGCGGTCAACCTGCGCCGTTCGCTCTCGACGGTCGCCGTAACGGTCGCGCCGATACGCAGCTGGCCTTTTCGCAGCGCCCCTCGGTGCAAATGTTGGCGTCCGCTCAGCGTCGTGTCCGCGACGACGAATTCGGCGTCACCGGCCTTCAGCGTACCGGTATCGCCCACTTGCCCGCCGGCCTCGGCGTAGAACGGCGTGCGATCGAGTACGACCACGCCGTCCTGCCCCGCGGCGAGAATGTCGACCGGCTTCACGTCACCTGCGGCGAGCGCGTACAGACCGATCACCTTGCCGGTCGCCTCCGTGCCGTCGTAGCCCAAGAATTCGACCGCGCGATCGACGCGAATCCGCTGACCGATGTCGGCGTCGAAGCGGCTCGACGCGCGCGCGCGCTCGCGCTGCTTCTCCATCTCGATGTCGAAGCCGGTGGTGTCGACGGTCAGGCCGCGCTCGCGCGCGACGTCGGCCGTCAGATCGGTCGGGAAGCCGTATGTGTCGTACAGGCGGAACACGACATCGCCGGGAATCTCTTTGCCTTTGAGATTGCGAATGCTCTTCTCGAGCAGATCCATCCCTTGCGCGAGCGTTTCGGCAAAGCGCTCTTCTTCGGCGAGCAAAACCTTCGCGACGTGTTCGCGCTGATCCGCGAGAATCGGATACGCCTCACCCATCTCGTTGGCGAGCGGCTCAACCAGGCGATTGAAGAACGTGCCGCGAATGTCGAGCTTGTGACCATGGCGCAGCGCGCGACGGATGATCCGACGTAACACGTAGCCGCGATCTTCGTTGGACGGTACGACGCCATCGGCCACGAGAAAGGCGCACGAACGGATGTGGTCCGCGATCACGCGCAGCGACGGATTGCCCATCAAGTCGTTGCGCCCGACGCCGGCCAATTCTCCGACCGCGCGCATCAAGTTCTTGAATAGATCGATCTCGTAGTTCGAATGCACGCCTTGCGAAATCGCCGCGACGCGTTCGAGACCCATGCCGGTGTCCACACCGGGCTTCGGCAACGGCGTCAGCGTGCCGTCCGGCGAGCGGTCGAATTGCGGGAACACCAAGTTCCAGAACTCGACGAAGCGATCGCCGTCTTGATTCGCCGAACCCGGCGGACCGCCCGCAACGGCGGGGCCATGGTCATAGAAGATCTCGGAGCACGGACCGCACGGGCCGGTGTCGCCCATGGCCCAGAAGTTGTCGGCGATCGAAACCACGCGCTGCGGATCGATGCCGATCGCCTTTTCCCACAACGCGCGCGCCTGATCGTCGTCCGGATGCACCGTGACCCAAAGGCGGTCGCGCGGAATCGTCAGCACACGCGTGACGAACTCCCACGCCCAGCGAATCGTCTCTTCCTTGAAATAATCGGCAAAGCTGAAGTTGCCCATCATTTCGAAGAACGTGTGGTGACGCGCCGTGTAGCCGACATTCTCGAGGTCGTTGTGTTTGCCGCCCGCGCGCACGCAACGCTGCGCCGACGTCGCGCGCTTGAAGCCGAGATCCTGGATGCCGATCAATGCGTCCTTGAACTGCACCATGCCGGCATTGGTGAACAGCAGCGTGTTGTCGCCGGCCGGAACCAACGAACTCGACGGAACGATCCGATGGTCGCGTTCCGCGAAGAACTGCAAGTAACTCGAACGAATGTCGGACGTCTTCATGGCCGCGCGTGCGCGTAGGGGTCAAAAAAGGGGCGCAAGTATACACGATTCAGTGCAACGCACTGATTTGCAGAAGGATTCGCGACCGTGCGGCACGCGCGTCGAGCCATCACGGAGCGACCCTTGCGGCCGTCCACCCGACGTCCCGTCCATGCGCCGCGTCGTCGCTTGCCGAACCGACGCCCAGCAGGCCGAATCGAAGCTTCGACCGCAACCGTTAGCCGCGCAGCGCGCCGAGCGTGCGGTAGATCAAATCCGACGGATAACCGCGCTGCGCGAGAAACCGCGCCTGCCGATTCCAGGTGTCACGATCGCCCGGCGGTTCGACGCCGAATCGTTTCGTGCGGGCCTTCCGCGCGTGTTCGAGCCAGAACTCCGCAGTCGCCGTCAGCACCGCTTCGACGATGCCGTCGTCGACGCCTCGCTCGCGTAACTCCGCCCGAATCTTCAACGGACCTTGTCCGCGTTCCGAACGTACGCGCACGAAGCTCTCGGCGAAACGTTCGTCGGACACCGAGTGCGCCGCGTCGAGCGACTCGACGACGGCCGCAATCGTCGCGACCGCGTAGCCGCGCTTCTTCAGCTTACGCCGCAGCTCGTCGGTCGAGTGTTCGCGCTGCGCGAGCAATCGGAACGCGCTGTCGCGCACCGCCGCGACGTCTTCACTGCGATCGACGTCGGGCGGCAGGTCGATATCGTCAGACCTCGACTTCGATGCCGTCATCGATCGACGCCGACAACCTGACGCCGTCAGCAGCGCTGCGGCCGTTCGGCAGCAAGCGATTGCGAATCGCCGTCTCGATCTCTCGAGACATCTCCGGATTCGCTTCGAGGAAGTCACACGCGTTCTTCTTACCTTGGCCGATGCGATCGGATTTGTAGCTGTACCACGCACCGGACTTCTCGATGACATTCAGCTTCACGCCGATGTCGACGATTTCCCCCAGCAAGTTGATGCCCTTGCCGTACATGATTTGGAACTCGGCCTGCTTGAACGGCGGTGCGACTTTGTTCTTCACGACTTTGACGCGCGTTTCGTTGCCGACGACTTCCTCGCCTTCCTTCACTGCGCCGATGCGGCGGATGTCGAGCCGCACCGACGAGTAGAACTTGAGTGCGTTGCCGCCGGTCGTCGTTTCCGGCGAACCGAACATCACGCCGATCTTCATGCGAATTTGGTTGATGAAGATCACGAGCGTCTTCGAATGCTTGATGTTGGCCGTCATCTTGCGCAGCGCCTGGCTCATCAAGCGCGCTTGTAAGCCGACGTGCGCGTCGCCCATTTCGCCTTCGATTTCCGCCTTCGGCGTGAGTGCCGCGACCGAGTCGATGACGACGACGTCGACTGCGCCGGAGCGCACGATCATGTCGCAGATCTCGAGCGCTTGTTCGCCGGTGTCGGGTTGCGACACGAGCAACTCGTCGGTGTCGACGCCGAGCGACGCGGCGTAGATCGGATCGAGCGCGTGTTCCGCGTCGATGAACGCGCACGTACCGCCCTGCTTCTGCGCTTCGGCGATCACTTGCAACGTCAGCGTCGTTTTGCCGGACGACTCAGGGCCGTAGATTTCGACGATGCGGCCGCGCGGTAGACCGCCGACGCCGAGCGCCACGTCGAGCCCGAGCGAACCGGTCGAGATCGACGGCACGACTTCGGCTTCCTGATCGCCCAAGCGCATCATCGAACCTTTGCCGAACTGCCGTTCGATCTGGGTCAATGCAGCGGCGAGCGCGCGCTCTTTGTTGGCATCCTTGTTCGAGTCCTTGCTCGAGTCCTTGTTGAACTCTTTGTTGAGCTCCTTGCTGAGCTTGGCGTCGTTCGTCGGCATGTCGGCTCCGTCTGTGAAAACACGCGATGTGGGCGGTACTGTATATTTAATCAGTACGGCTTGGCAACCCTGGTCGCGCATCCGGTTCGCATGAAAGGACGATCTCGCACACGCACCGCGGCGATCGGCTCGTTCGGTTGACGCTCCTCGCGGCGCTCTGCTTCACTCGCTGCCCCATGCCCGATCCCTCGTCGCACACTCCCGTGATGCAGCAGTACCTCCGCATCAAAGCGGAGCATCCGCACACGCTGCTCTTCTACCGGATGGGCGACTTCTACGAGCTCTTCTACGACGACGCGAAGCGCGCCGCGCAACTGCTCGACATCACGCTGACCACACGAGGGCAGTCGGCCGGGCAACCGATTCCGATGGCCGGCGTACCGTATCACGCTGCGACGAACTATCTTGCGCGCCTGGTTCGGCTCGGGGAATCGGTGGCGATCTGCGAGCAGATCGGCGATCCGGCGACGTCGAAGGGTCCGGTCGAACGCCGCGTCGAACGCGTGGTGACGCCGGGTACGCTGACGGAAGAGGCACTGCTCGATGCCGCCGGAGACAGTCGCCTCGCCGGCGTGTGCCGTATCGACGCGCGCTACGGACTGGCGTGGATCGAGCTCGCGGCCGGACGTTTCTACGTCGAAGAGGTTGGCGGCGAGGCTGCACTTGCGGCCGAACTCGCTCGATTGCAGCCGACGGAGATCCTGTTGCCGGACGACGCGGCATTGAACGCGCTGTGCACCAACGTCGGTTTCTGTCGCACGCGCGATGCGCTCGATTTCGACGTCGACCTCGCGCGCACGACGCTGACGCGACACTTCGGTACCCGCGACCTGCGCGGATTCGGCTGCGACGATTTGACGCTCGCGCTCGGCGCGGCCGCAGCGGTGCTGAACTTCGCGCAAGCGACGCACCGCCAATCGCTCGGCTTCATCGACGGGCTCACGCGCGTGTTGCCGGATGCGACGCTCGTCCTCGATGCGCAGACGCGTCGCAATCTCGAGATCGATCAACGCATCGACGGCAGCCGCGAGCACACGCTGTTCGCGGTGCTGAATACGACCCGCACGCCGATGGGCGCGCGGCTATTGCGCGAATGGCTGAACGCACCGAGCCGCGCACGCGCGGTCGTGACGGCGCGACAACAAGCGGTGACTGCGCTGCGCGACGCGTACGCCGACGAATCGCTCGCGCAACCGCTCGCTGCGATCGGCGATCTCGAACGCATCCTCACGCGCGTCGCGCTGCGTACCGCGGCGCCGCGCGATCTGGCGCGATTGCGCGATGCACTGCGCGCGCTGCCGAGCGTGCACGCCGCGCTCGGCGCGCTCGACGTCGATCGCTTGCGCACGCTCGCCACGGCGGTCGGCGACTTCGCGCACGTCGAAGCGTTACTCGCGCGCGCGCTCGCCGAAGACTTGCCGGCAACGCTGCGCGACGGCGGCGTCATCGCCGACGGCTACGACGCGACGCTCGATCAATTGCGCAGCGTGACGACGAACGCCGGCCAGTGGCTGATGGATCTCGAGGCGCGCGAGCGCGCACGGACCGGCATCGCCTCACTGAAGGTCGGCTACAACCGGATCCACGGCTACTACATCGAGTCGAACCGCGCCGGTGCCGCGGCGGTGCCGGCCGACTACACCCGCCGGCAGACGTTGAAGAACGCGGAGCGCTACATCACGCCGGAATTGAAAGCGTTCGAGGACGACGCACTGTCCGGGCAATCGCGTGCGCTCGCCCGCGAGCGGGTGCTGTACGAGGCACTACTCGATGCCATCAACGTCGACTCGGCACCGCTGCGCGCGTGTGCCGCCGCCCTGGCCGAAGTCGACGTGCTCGCGTCGATGGCCGAACGCGCGCGCCGCCTCGACCTCGTCACGCCGGACCTCAGCGACGAGCCGGGCTTTCACATCGACGCTGGCCGGCACCCTGTCGTCGAACACGTACAGAACGCGCCGTTCATCGCGAACGACCTCGTACTGCACGACGGCCGCCGCATGCTGCTCGTCACCGGTCCGAACATGGGCGGCAAGTCGACGTACATGCGCCAAGCCGCGCTGATCGTGCTGCTCGCCTACACCGGCTCGTGCGTACCCGCCCGCGCCGCGAAAATAGGCCCGGTCGACCGCATCTTCACGCGCATCGGCGCCGCCGACGATCTCACCGGCGGCCGCTCGACGTTCATGGTCGAGATGAGCGAAGCGGCGAACATCTTGAACAACGCCACGCCGTCGAGTCTGGTTCTGCTCGACGAAATCGGCCGCGGCACCAGCACGTACGACGGCCTCGCGCTCGCATGGGCGTGCGCGTGGTTCCTCGCGCGCGAACTGCGCGCGTTCACGCTGTTCGCGACGCACTACTTCGAGCTCACGGCGCTCGCGGAGCAGTTGCCGGGCGTCGACAACGTTCACCTCGCCGCGACCGAGCACCGCGGGCAGATCGTCTTTCTGCATGCAGTACGGGAGGGTCCGGCGCGCGCGAGTTACGGCATTCAGGTCGCTCGCCTCGCCGGCGTGCCGCACGCCGTGCTCGGCACGGCGCGGCGCAAGCTCGAAGAACTGGAAGCACACGCCGCGGCAAATGCGCCGCAAGCTGACATGTTCGCAGAGCCGCGCTCGGCACCGCCCGTACCCGCGGACGCGCTGCGCGAACGGCTCGCCGGACTCGATCTCGATTCGCTGTCGCCGCGCGACGCGTACGCACTGCTGGTAGACCTGGTCGACGAGGCCCGCGCCGACCTCGGCACGGCGCCTGTACAGGGCGGGATTAGTCGTTAGAATACGGCGCTTTTCGAACACACTCGGACCGCACAGATGACCTTTGTAGTCAGCGAAAACTGCATCAAGTGCAAGCTCACGGACTGTGTCGAAGTCTGTCCGGTCGACTGCTTCTACGAAGGTCCGAACATGCTCGTCATCCACCCGGACGAGTGCATCGACTGCGCGCTGTGCGAACCGGAATGCCCGGTGAACGCCATCTATTCGGAAGACGAACTGCCGGAAGATCAGCAGGAATTCCTCGAGCTCAATCGCGAACTCGCGGAAATCTGGCCGAACATCACCGAGAAGAAGGACGCGCCGGCCGACCACGAAGAGTGGGACGGCAAACCGAACAAGCGCGAGCTACTCGAACGCTGAGATCAACAGAACAGGGCCGACGCGTCGAGGCCTTCCGCCTCCATGCTGCTGCGTAGGCGCGCGAGCGCCTCGATCTGAATTTGTCGTACGCGTTCGCGCGTGAGCCCGATTTCCTCACCGACTTCCTCGAGCGTGCCGGACGTGCGGCCTTGCAGCCCGAACCGGCGCACCAGCACGTCGCGTTGCTTCTCCGACAACTGCCCGAGCAAGCGCTCGAGTTTCACCGACAGGTCGCCGGTCGCGACTTCGTCCGACGGATCGAGCGTATTGTCGTCGGCGATCGACTCCGACAACGGCCGATCACGCACGTCGCGCGCGTAGTCGATCGAATCGACGCGCTCGTTCAACTTCAACATCCGGCCCACGTCTGCCGCCGGGCGCTCGACCAGCGCCGCGATGTCTTCGACGCTCGGATCGCGATCGAGCTTCTGCGCGAGTTCGCGTGCTGCGCGCAGATAGAGGTTCATCTCTTTCACGACGTGCACCGGCAGCCGAATCGTTCGCGTCTGATTCATGATCGCGCGCTCGATCGCCTGACGGATCCACCACGTCGCGTAAGTCGAGAAGCGGAACCCGCGATCGGCATCGAATTTCTCGACCGCGTGGATGAGTCCGAGGTTGCCTTCTTCGATCAGGTCCAACAGCGGCAGGCCGCGGTTCAAATAGCGGCGACAGATCTTGACGACCAAGCGCAGATTGCTTTCGATCATGCGTTTGCGTGCGGTCGGGTCGCCGCGTCGAGCACGGCGTCCGAATTTCTTCTCTTCGGCCGCGGTCAGCAGCGGCGAGAAGCCGATCTCCCTGAGGTACAGCTCGGTCGCGTCCGGCGAATCGGGAACCTCGTCCGGCTCGTCGATTCGTTCCAGGTACGCGTCGACATCGAGTCGCCACGCGTCTTCCACTTCGTCGCGCATCGGCGCGAGCCGTCCCGAGGCACCCATCGCGATTCCCTTCGCTCACGTGCCTCTAGATGTCGGCACGCGGCGGCGTTGCTTGAGCGCCGCGCACCAGCGCGTCGAACAGCGGCAAGTCGTTGCCGCTCCGGCGGGCGTCAGTCCTGCGTGCCGCGCAGCAGCGGCACGAAACGGACGTATTCGAGACTCTCCTGCCGAATGCCTTCGTCACCGCGGTCGATGACTTTGAGTTCCTGCGAGCGCTCGTCGCCGACGGGAATCACGAGTCGACCGCCGGGTGCGAGCTGCTCGATCAGCGCGTCGGGCACCGTCCGCGCGGCCGCCGTGACGATGATGCCGTCGAACGGACCCTGATCCGCCCAGCCCATGTTGCCGTCGTCGTATTTGGTACGGACGTTGCGCAGCTTCAGCGCGCGGAAACGATCGCGCGCGCGGTCCAGCAACGGCGCGATTCGCTCGACCGTGTACACGCGCTCGACGAGCGCCGCGAGCACCGCGGTCTGATACCCGGAGCCGGTCCCGATCTCGAGTACCCGCGCCCGCGGCACGTTCAACAGCGTCTGCGTCATCAGCGCCACGATGAACGGCTGCGAAATCGTCTGGCCGTGGCCGATCGGCAGCGCGGTGTCCTCGTACGCGCGATGCGCCAATGCTTCGTCGATGAAGATGTGGCGCGGCACGTCGCGGATGACGTCGAGCACGCGTTCGTCGTGGATACCGTGATCGCGCAGACGCTGCACCAGCCGGTCGCGCGTGCGCTGCGACGTCATGCCGATGCCTTTTAGATCGAATTGGCTCACGCTGCGGCCTCCGCCGCCGTCTGCGTGCGCACCGCGCGGAATTCGCCGAGCTCCCGCAGCACCGCCGTCGCGTATTGCCCCGGCGACAACGCGAATGCGAGTTCGATGTCGGCGCCGTCCACCGCGAACTGCAGATCGCGCGGACGCGCCACGAGCGTGCGGCGCTCCTGCGTCAGTCCGAGATGTTCGAGCGGATCGAGCCATTCGCGATGCAATTCGAGCGCCGCCGCCTCGATTTCACGCGCTCGACCCGTCGCCGGCGGGCGACCGCGTCCCCATAACGGGCCCGTTGGCGCGCCGTCGATCTCGACGTCGCCGTCGATCGGCGTATGCCATGTCGACTCCGCGACACGTCGCGCCAACACCGCGTTGAACAACAGCGCGCGCGCCGTCGACAGATGCAGCCCTTTCTGCATCGGCGATATCGCCGGCCGCGGCCGCCGACACACCCACACCCGCGCGCGTTCGACGTTGCCGCCGTCGCGGCCGAAGCGCTGCTCGCCGAAGTAATTCGGGACGCCGAACTCCGCGAGCTGCGCGGTGCGTTCGCGAAGGCGCGCGACGTCGCCGCGAACGTCGCGCACGCGAATCCGAAACGTGTTGCCGGCCAGGTCGCCGCGCCGCAGTTTGCGTGCGTGGCGCCGCGTTTCGATGATTTGCCACGCGCCGAACTCCCCACTGGCTGCGTCGCGCGGCGTGCGCACGCTGAACCACTGCCGCGCGATCGCGCGGCGGTCCTTCATACCGGCGTACGACACGTCGATCGGCTCGACGGCAAACGCGCGCGCCAGGTCCAGCGCCACGGCGTGCGTGTTGACGTCGATCTTCTCGATGCGCAGCCACAGGTGTTCGCCCGAACCGCTCGGTTCGATCGACGCGATCTCGTCGACACGGAAATCGGCCGGTTCGGCGCGGATCACGCCGTCGACCAACGGCCCGACATAGGCGCGCGGAAGCGTCGTCCACTCCACGGTCAGGGATCGACTACCAGATAGAAGGTCTCGCCCTCTTTGATCATGCCGAGCTCCGAGCGCGCCCGCGCTTCGACACCGGCCGATCCGCTCTTCAACGCAGCGACCTCGACCGCGAGCAGGCGGTTGCGCTCCTTCAGCTCCTGCGTATGCCGCACCTGCTCGGCGACGCGCGCTTCGAGGTCGTGCCGCGCACGGATGCCGACGTCGCTGAACCAGAGTCGAATCTGCAGCGCGACCAGCACGACCAAGCCGATCGCGCCGAGGATGCGAACGACGTTCAGCTGCGCAGCTCCGCGCGACCGCGATAGATCGCGGCGCGGCCGAGTTGTTCTTCGATGCGCAGCAAGCGGTTGTACTTGGCGACGCGGTCCGAGCGCGACAGCGAACCCGTCTTGATCTGCCCCGCGCCCGTGCCGACGGCGAGGTCCGCGATGGTCGTGTCTTCCGTCTCGCCCGAGCGATGCGAGATCACCGTCCCGTAGCCCGCGTTCTTCGCCATGCGGATGGCGGCGAGCGTTTCGGTGAGGCTGCCGATCTGGTTCAGCTTGATCAGGATGGCGTTCGCGACGCGCGCCTTGATGCCGTCGTTCAGGATCGCGGTGTTCGTCACGAACAAATCGTCGCCGACGAGCTGGATGTGCGCGCCGATCGCGTCGGTCAGCATTTTCCAACCGGTCCAGTCGGCTTCGTCCATGCCGTCTTCGATCGACAGGATCGGATAGCGCTTCGCCAGGTCGGCGAGATACGCGGTGAAATGCGAGCGATCGAAGCGTCCCTCCGTCTCGAGCACGTATTCGGAGCCGTCGTAGAACTCTGATGCCGCGCAATCGAGCGCGAGCGTCACGTCGACGCCGAGTTTGTAGCCGGCGTTGCCGACCGCTTCGCTGATGACGTCGAGCGCCGCCGCATTCGACGGCAGATCGGGCGCGAATCCCCCCTCGTCGCCGACGGAAGTGCTCAACCCGCGCTTGCGCAGCACCGCTTTGAGCGCGTGGAACACTTCCGCACCGCACCGCAGCGCTTCCGAGAAGCGCGTCATCGACACCGGCTGGATCATGAATTCCTGGATGTCGACGTTGTTGTCGGCGTGTTCGCCGCCGTTGACGATATTCATCATCGGTACCGGCATGCGCATCTCGCCGCCGAAGAGCGCGTTGATGTGTCGGTAGAGCGGCAGTCCCTTCGCCGCCGCCGCCGCTTTCGCGACCGCGAGCGATACCGCCAGAATCCCGTTCGCGCCGAGCCGCGTTTTGTTCGCCGTGCCGTCGAGATCGATCATCAATCGATCGACGCGCTCTTGGTCGGTCGCATCGACGCCCATCAGCGCCGGCGCGATTTCGTTGACGATGCCGTCGCGCGCGCGCAGCACGCCCTTGCCGAGGTAGCGCTTGGAGTCGTTGTCGCGCAACTCCAACGCTTCGCGCGTGCCGGTGGAGGCGCCGGACGGCGCACAGGCGCTGCCGAACGAGCCGTCGGCGAGTTCCACGTCGGCCTCGACGGTCGGATTTCCGCGCGAGTCGAGAACTTCGCGCGCGACGATGCGTTTGATGCTGCTCATGTGATTCTTGATCTTAAGTAGTGGCGATCGCTTCGGCGCTCTCCGACAACGACGCTTCGACCGTCGAATAGGCGAGCGCCGCTTCGATGAAGCCGCGGAACAACGGATGACCGTCGCGCGGCGACGACGTGAACTCCGGGTGGAACTGACACGCGACGAACCACGGATGATCCTTGAGCTCGATCATTTCGACCAAGCCGTCTTCGGAACGGCCGGCCACGCGCATCCCGTGGCTCTGCAGCGCGTCGAGATAACGCTCGTTCACTTCGTAGCGGTGGCGATGGCGTTCGTACACGACGTCCTCGCCGTAGATCGCGCGCGCGAGCGTGCCGCTCAGCAGATTGCAGGCCTGCTCACCGAGCCGCATCGTGCCGCCCAAGTCGCCGCCGGCGCTGCGCTGCGCGACGCTGCCGTCGCGCTCCGTCCACTCGGTCACCATCGCGATCACCGGGTAGGGCGAATTCGGATTGATCTCAGTCGAGTGCGCGTCTTCGAGCCCGACCACGTTGCGCGCGAAGTCGATCACCGCCGCGTGCAGGCCGTAGCAGATGCCGAGGTACGGCACCCCGTTCTCGCGCGCATAGCGGGCCGCCTTGATCTTGCCTTCGAAGCCCCGCTGACCGAAGCCGCCCGGCACCAAGATCGCTTGTACGTCGCGCAGCGTCGCAGTGCCGTTCGTTTCGATGTCTTCGGCATCGACGTAGCGAATGTCGACCTTCGTACGCGTCTGGATACCGGCGTGCACGATCGCTTCGGATAGCGACTTGTACGCGTCGAGCAAGTCGAGGTACTTGCCGACGATCGCGATCCGCACGCGCCGCTCCGGATGCAGCTGCGCATCGACGACGCGATGCCATTCGGAGAGATCGGCTTCCGGACAGTCGAGGCCGAATTTCTCGACGACGATGTCGTCGAGCTTCTGCTCGTGCAGCATCGCCGGCACCTGGTAAATCGTCGGCGCGTCGGGCAGCGAGATGACCGCGCGCTCCTCGACGTTCGTGAAGAGCGCGATCTTGTTGCGCGACGACTTCGGAATCAGCCGGTCCGAACGGCACACCAAGACATCGGGCTGCAAGCCGATCGAACGCAGTTCCTTCACCGAGTGCTGCGTCGGCTTCGTCTTGATCTCGCCCGCCGTCGCGATGTACGGCACCAGCGTCAAGTGGATGAACATCGCACGCGACGCGCCGACCTCGAGCCTCAGTTGCCGGGTCGCTTCGAGGAACGGTTGCGATTCGATGTCGCCGACCGTCCCGCCGATCTCGACGATGACGATGTCGAAGCCTTCGGCCGCGTCGCGAATGCGGCGTTTGATCTCGTCGGTGATGTGCGGGATGACCTGTACCGTGCCGCCGAGATAGTCGCCGCGCCGCTCCTTACGGATGACTTCGGCGTAGATGCTGCCGGTGGTGAAGTTGTTCTTGCGCGACATGCGCGCGCGCAGAAAACGCTCGTAGTGGCCGAGGTCGAGATCGGTCTCCGCGCCGTCCGCGGTGACGTACACCTCACCGTGCTGGAACGGACTCATCGTGCCCGGATCCACGTTGATGTACGGATCCATCTTCACGATGTTGATCTTCAGATTGCGCGCTTCGAGAACGGCTGCGAGCGACGCGGTGAGGATGCCTTTGCCGAGCGACGAAACGACACCACCGGTCACGAAAACATAGCGAGTCATGAGTGCGCCATCTTGTGTGGGCGTGCCCGAAACGTGGGGTCGGATGGGGCGCGCAAGATGGGAAGTCAGGGTAGCAAAAGGCCCCAAGCAGCACAAACCAATCCAGTTCGCAGCGGTGCGAACGCGAGAGTTTCCCGCTCAGCGCCGCGCGTCGAAGCGCACGCGCCAGCCGGCGTCACCGGGATCGGCGAACGCACGATCGACGGCCAGTCCCGGCACTGCGGCGAGGATTCCATCGACGTAAAGGAGCGGATACCCGGTGCGCAGCCACGGCGCGACGCCGGCGTCGTGCAGCAGCCGTTTGACCGAGCGCGAACCATCGCGGCCCGCCGGACGCAACCGCTCGCCGCCGCGGCGCGGGCGCACGTCGATACAGCCGATGTCGCGACGCAAGCCGCCGGCGCCACGTTCGGCGACCAGTACGCCGCCGCCGAATTCGAGCGGCGCATCGAGCGTCCAGCGTTGCGGAGTCGCTGGCAACGCATCGTCGACGACGTGCAACGCGGCGCGATGGCGATGCACGCAGCGCGCGTCCGACACGCGTACGCACAGCGCGCGTTCGGGCGCAGCGCAAGCCTGGCGCAACAGCTCGCGCAACGCGCGTTCGCGCGTGCCGAGCACGCCATTGCGTTCGAGCCAGCGCCGCAACAGCGCGAGCGCATCGGCACCGTCGAGCGCCGCGATCGGCAGTGATCCGTCGACCGCGATCGCGCCGAGGCGCCGCTCCAGCGCGGTCCGTAGCGCCGCCGCCTCGTCGGCGAACCGCTTCGCCGCCGCTGCCAAGCGCGCATCGACATCGGGCCAACGCCGGCGCAACAGCGGCAGCACGGCGTGCCGCAAGTAATTCCGATCGAAGTCGGTGTCCGCATTGCTGGCGTCGTCGATCCACTCGAAGCCGCGGGCCGCGGCCCGCGCCAGGAGGTCGGCGCGCGGAATGTCGAGCAACGGCCGCAGCAGCGTCGACCTGCCGACACGCCGCGACCGCGGCATACCCGCGATCGCCGCGCCGCCGCCGCGCAACAGCCGCCACAACAGCGTTTCGATTTGGTCGTCCCGATGGTGCGCGAGCCACAGCGTGTCGCCGGCCCCGAGCATCTCGGCGAACACCGCATACCGCGCCGCGCGCGCCGCCACCTCCGTGGCTTTCGCCGCGTTGCCGTGACGTGCTCTGCGCTCGACGTACACGCGTCGAACGACGACCGCGACGCCCAGCCTGGCCCCAACAGCTTCACAATGCCGCGCCCAATCGGCCGATTTCGGGTGAATGCCGTGGTCGACGTGCAGTGCGAGCAGACGGGCGGGGTCGTCGATCCGCGCGCGCGCCGCATCGAGCAACACCGTCGAGTCGAGACCGCCGCTGAAGCCGATGACGATGCGGCCGGGTGATTCCGTCAGGCCGACGTCGATCGATCGCTCGATCGCGTCGCGCGCGTTCACGCCGCCGATCGGCGATAGTGCAGGCCGACCTGTCCCGCGCCGAACTCGTTGCGCAGCGATTGCAGCAGCTCGTCGCTCGGCGCGACGCGCCATTCGGGGCCGAGCACGAGCCGCCCTTCCGCCGCCGGGGATCGATAGGCGATCGCGACCGGACACACGTTCTGCCGATGCGGCGCGAGCAATCGGCGCAAACG
>DASRZO010000150.1:0-3957 GCA_035686405.1 Pseudomonadales bacterium
GGTCACGACGAGCGCGACTTCGAGTTCGCGCAGCGTTTCTCCTTACCGATCGTGCGCGTGATCGCCGGAGCCGGTGCAAACGCATCGACGCCGCTCGTGGAGGCGTTCGCGGGCGACGGCGCGTTGGTGAACTCGGGCCGCTTCGACGGCTTGTCGGTCGAAGCCGGCAAGCGCGCCATCGTGGAAGCGTTGGTGAAGCGCGGCGTGGCCGAAGCCAAGGTGAACTATCGCTTGCACGATTGGTGCATCTCGCGGCAGCGCTATTGGGGCCCGCCGATCCCGATCATTCACTGCGACAAAGACGGCGCGGTGCCGGTGCCGGAGGCGGACTTGCCGGTGTTGTTGCCGCGCGTCGAAGACTTCAAGCCGGACGATTCCGGCATCAGTCCGCTCGCCCGCGACCGCGAGTGGTACGAGACGAAGTGTCCGAAGTGCGGCGGTCCGGCGTGGCGCGAAACCGACGTGTCCGATACGTTCCTCGATAGCGCGTGGTACTTCCTCCGCTATCCGAGCAGCGATCGCGACGACGTGCCGTTCGATCCGGAGATCACGAAGAAGTGGTTGCCGGTTCATACGTACATCGGCGGCAACGAGCACGCCGTATTGCACTTGATGTATTCGCGCTTCGTGACGATGGCGCTCAAGGACCTCGGCTTCATCGACTTCGACGAACCGTTCGCGAAGTTTCGTGCGCACGGACTCATCATCAACGAAGGCGCGAAGATGTCGAAGAGCCGCGGCAACGTGATCGTGCCGGATTCGCTCATCGAGAAGTACGGCGCCGACACGGTGCGTCTCTACTTGATGTTCCTCGGGCCGTTCGAACAAGGCGGCGACTATCGCGACCAAGGCATCGCGGGACCGCATTCGTTCCTCGCGCGCATCTGGCAGAGCGTGCTCGAAGCGCAAGACGGTCCGCCCGATCCCGTGGTCGAGAAGAAGTTGCACCAGACGATTCGGCAAGTGACCGAGCAGATCGCGAATTTGCAATACAACACCGCGATCGCCGCGTTGATGGAATACTTGAACGTCGTCCGTGCGAACGGCCGTGTCGCGCGGCGCGCGGAAGTGGAGCCGCTCGCGATCTTGCTCGCGCCGTTCGCGCCGCACGTTGCGGAAGAGTTGTACCAGCGTCTCGGTCACAACGACGGATTGTTCGATTCGGGCCGTTGGCCGTCGTTCGACGCCGCGAAGGCTGCCGAGGATTCGGTCGAAATCGCGGTCCAGGTGAACGGCAAGTTGCGTGCGCGCTTGGTCGTCGGTGTCGATGCGAACGAGAGCGACGTGAAGAACGCCGCGCTTGCGCTGGAAAACGTCGCGCGCCACGTCGCCGACAAATCGATCCGCAAGCAAATCTACGTGCCGGGCAAACTGCTCAATTTGGTGGTCGGTTGAAGCGCGCACTGTCTCGTCCTCGTTTCGCGGCGGTCGTTTTGATGTGCGTCGCGCCGGTGCTCGCCGGCTGCGGTTTCCATCTGCGCGGCAGCAGTGCGCAGACGAACATCGCGTCGGCGTACGTGCGCGGCGCGCAAAACGTCGACGTCACCCAGGAACTGACGAACGCGCTCAGCCGCTCGGGGGTGCATATGCTCGATACCGCGACGGGAGCAGCGGTGGTGATCGATCTGCTCGACGAGCAGCAGCTCACGCGTACGCTGTCGTATACCCAACGCGCAACGACGGGGGAGTCGCAATTGGAGCTCGGCGTGCGCTTCAAAGTGGTTGCGGCCGACAGCAAGGTATTGATCGACGATCGGTGGGCGCGGGCGACGCGCACGTACTTGGTCGACACCAACAACCTGGTCGGCAGCGCACAGCAGGAAACGGTGTTGCACGGCGAACTCGTCTCCGATGTCGCGCAGCAGATCATCCGCAGCCTGAACGCGGCGACGCGCAACGCGGCGCATTGATGGCGCTGCGGCCGCAAGACCTCGCGCGCGATCTCGAACGGGGTTTGAAACAGGTTTATCTCGTCAGCGGCGACGAACTGTTGCTCGTGCAGGAAGCGTGCGACGCGATCATCGCAGCGGCGCGCGCGGCCGGATTCGAAGAACGCACGTTGATTCAGGGCGACGCGGCATTCGAATGGCGCGTGCTGAACGAGGAAGCGAACACGTTGTCGCTGTTCGCGCAGCGGCGCGTGCTCGACGTGCGCGTCACCGCCAAACAACTCGACAAGGACGCGGGCGAGGCGATCGAGGCGTATCTCGACCAGGGCGACCCCGACACCCTGCTGCTGCTGCGCGCCGATCGGCTCGAGCCGCGGCAGCGCAGTTCGGCGTGGTTCAAACGGATCGAATCGGTCGGCGCGGTGCTATTGGTCTGGCCCGTCGGACCAAAGGAATTGCCGGGGTTCATCAACCAGCGCGCGAAACGCGCCGGGCTCGAGATCCAGCGCGACGCCGTCGCGTATCTGGCCAACCGCGTCGAAGGGAACTTGCTCGCAGCGGCGCAGGAAATCGACAAACTCGCGCTGGCCGGGCTTGCGCAGCCGATCGCGCTCGACGCGTTGATCGGTGCGATCGCCGATGCGGCGCACTACGACGCATTCGACCTGGTCGACGCGGCGCTCGATGGTGAACCCGCGCGGGTACGGCACGTCGTCTGGGTCCTGCGCGCCGAAGGTGTCGCTGCGTTGATGGTGCTCGGCTCGCTGGTGTCGCAGCTGCGGCGATTGTTCAGCGGCGACGGCCGCGGCCTTCCGCCGCAGCGCGAACGCGCGATGCGCGCAGCGAAGGAACGGTTGCGCGCGAGCGACATCGAGGCGCTGCTCGCGCAGGCGGCGCGGGTCGATCAGCAGGTGAAAGGCGCCGCGGACGGTGACGCATGGCAGACCCTCGAGACCATCGCGTTGCGCGTCGCCGGCGTGACCGATCTCGGCTGGATCGCCGACGCCGATCAGCGCGCGGCGAAGCGCGCTTGGAGCGGGGCCAGGTAGCGTTCGATGTCGACCTTGATCGGCATCAAGTACGCGTGGCCGCCGCGGTCCGCGACCTCGGTGAGGAAGCGCAGCGCGAACGCCTGGTTCCACGCCAATGTCGGTGCGAATTCGTCGGGAAAGCGCACGTGGTTGACGCGTTGCCAATAGCGTTGGCTGCGATCCGATACGACCGGACTCAATCCCCAGAACGTCGGCGCGCCGTCGAGTAGCGGCGCGCAGCGATCGAGGTCGCGCAGGTCGAACAGCGGTTGTGTGAAGAAGCCCGCGGCGCCGGCCGCGCGTTTGCGCTCGATGTTGCGCGCGAGATCGGCGTCGGCGCGGTAGCGGTGCGGATCGAGCGCTGCGTACACGGAGAGACCCGGACCGTTCGTGGCCAGAAACGCGATGAAGTCGCTCGGCTCGAAGCCCGGACGCGGTCCGCCGCCGTCGTGATCGCCGGCGACGACGATCACTTCGTCGATGTGCTTTGCGGCGAGCGTCTCGATGAGCCGCATCGCCGCGGCCGGTGCGTAGTCGCACGCGCGCAAGTGCGGAATGCAGTGCGCGATGCGGCCGCGCAAATGGGCCGCTGCATCGACGCTGCGCAAGTCGCAGTTCGGCCGATCGGGAATGTTGACAGTCTCGATGCGCGGATAGCGCGCCGCAATCAGTGCGGCCGCTGCGTCGAGATCCACCGTGGAACGAGGGACGATTTCGAGCGAGGTACGCATCGACGTGGCGACAACTGCGTGGTGAACGACGGCGCCAGTGTGCGTGGCGGCGGGTGCGCGACAAAACCAAAGGGCTCACTCGGAACTTGAAGCGCCCTCATGGAGGCAACGCGCGCTGCGCGCGGCGTCTTCGCTGCCGGTGAATGCCGGTGACGGTGTGCCGAAACGCAGAGTTCGCCGCCCGCGGCGAGTGCCGTCAGTTGACCTGCGTCTCGCTTTCGCGGCCGAGTTCGATCACGCGCAGCCGGCCGTCGTTGTTGGCGAGCCGCGTGACGGACCCGTAGCCCGGGCGGAAGCACACGAGCC
>DASRZO010000151.1:0-3200 GCA_035686405.1 Pseudomonadales bacterium
CCGTATCGACGACGCGAGCGCCGGTTGGCACGGCCGCGGGCTCTGGTTCACGAACGGGCTCGATCCGATGGTGCATTCGGAGATCCCGCAATCGTTCGTCGGCCACGTGCAGTTGCGGCCGGATCCGCTCGCGCACTGACGACCCGCGACGCTCGGCGCGTTTCGAACGACAATCGAACGCTCGCCGGTCAGGAACGGCGATGCGTTTTTCGAATCGCTCGAGATCCGCCTGACGTCCTCGCTCGAACCGGCTCAACGGGAGGAACGTTGATGATCGATTATTCCGGCAAGGTGGCACTCGTCACCGGTGCGGCATCCGGCATCGGCAAAGCGCTGGCGCAAGCACTGCATGCGCGCGGTGCGGCGGTGGTTCTCGCCGACGTCAACGCGGCCGGCGTGAACGCAGCGGCCGCTGAGATCGCCGGCGCTCGTGCGATCGCGTGCGACTTGGCGAATCCGTCAGCACCGGCCACGCTCGTCCAACAGGCATTCGGCTGGAAGGGTCGGCTGGATCTGATTTGCTCGAACGCCGGCGTCGGCGGCAGCCGCAAGTTGATCGAGCAGCCAATCGACGACGCTGCGAGCCGCTTGTTCGCGGTGAACGTGTTCGCCGGTTTACGGATCGTGCAGGCCTACCTGCCGATGCTCGAACGCACGGGCGCGCGCGGACGTCTGATGCTGACCGGCTCCGAGAATTCGTTGAGCGTGCCATCCGCGGTCAAAGGCTCGGCGATCGGTCTATACGGTGCGACGAAGCATGCGCTGCTCGCGCTCGCCGAATGGCTGCGGCACGAGACTCGCCGCGCGCCGATCGACCTGCACGTGCTGATGCCGGGCGCCGTGTACACGCCGCTCGTCGCGCGCGCGTTGCCCGATCCGACGAAGGCACCGCCGGAACTCGGCCTGATCATGCCCGAGCGTTGCGCCGAGATCGCACTGCGCGGCATGGACCTGGGCCTCTTCTACGTGCCGACGCACGCACACCTCGCCGACGACATGCGTGCGCGCTCGGACGGCGTCGCGCACGCGATCGAAGCGTTGGGTTTGAAAAAGACCTAGGCGCCTACTCGCCCGTGGCGCCGGCGCGCGCCGCGCCACTGCGCGCCCGTTGGGCGCGATCGCCGTCGCCGCGGCGCGAGAACTCGATCCCGCGATAGCCCTGGTCGGCCACTTCGGTGATCGTCGCTTTGAATTTCGGCGCGCCGCCGTTGTAGACGAAATACCGCACGCGCCCGTACTCGTGGCCCGGTACGTTCGAGTTGTAGCCGGTGAACCAGCCCTTCGCTTTGCGCATCAGCACCATCTGGTACATCTGCGCGACGTGATCGCTCCACTGCTGTTCGGCCTCGTGCGTCGCTTCGAACCGCGTGTACCCGTGCTGCCATGCGTATTCGAGCAAACCCGTCGCCCAGTCGACCCCGACTTCGATGCCGCGCGGATAGTTCGTCGACGCAGAACCGCTCTGCGGGCCGGCGATCGTCACGAAATTCGGGAAGCCGTGGATCTGCATGCCGAGGAACGTGATCGGTCCGTCGGCCCATTTGTCGCGCAGCTTCTCGCCGCCGACGCCTTCGATGTCGATGCGATCGTACGCACCGGTGATCGCGTCGAAGCCGGTCGCGTAAACGATGATGTCGAAGTCGTAGTCGCGCTCGCGCGTGCGAATGCCGGTGCGGGTGATGCACTCGATCGGCGTCTCCGCAATGTCGACGAGATGCACGTGCGGTTTGTTGTACGTCTCGTAGTAGTTCGTCTCGAGCGGCACGCGCTGCCAGCCGAAACCGTGATCCTTCGGAATGAGCTTCTCGGCGACCGCCGGATCGTTCACGCGTTTGCGGATGCGATCGGCGACGTATTCGGAAAATTCGGCGTTGGCCTTTTCGTCGGTGAAGATCTCGCGGAAATTGCCGAGCCAGATGCCGAAGCCGGGCTCGCCGTACAAGCGGTCCCACAGCGCCACGCGTTCTTCGCGCGACACCTCCCAAAAGCCGCGCCGATCGGGCTCGTGCACGAAACCGCCGGGCGTGCGCGCGCACGTCGCGAAGATCTCGTCGTAGCGCGCGCGGATGTCGGCCATCTCCGCGTCGGTAATCGGACCGTTGTTGAGCGGCGCACACCAGTTCGGCCGGCGTTGGAATACGGTGAGCTCGCCCACTTGATCGGCGAGCGCGGCGATGACTTGCACGCCGGTCGCGCCGGTGCCGACGACCGCGACCCTCTTTCCGGCGAGCGCGACCGGTTCCTGCGGCCAGTCGTACGTGTGGAACGACTGGCCCTCGAAACGTTCCATACCTTCGATGCGCGGCGGCGTCGGCGCCGACAACAGTCCGATCGCCGTCACCAGGAAACGGCAGCTCATCTCGCGACCATCCTGCAGGCGCACACGCCAAGCGTCGTTGTCTTCGTCGAATTTCGCCGAGCTCACCCAACAGTTGAACTGCATGTGCTTGCGCAGATCGAACTTGTCGGCGACGTAGTCGAGGTAGCGCAAGTTCTCCGGTTGACCGGAGAAACGCTCCTTCCAGTGCCACTCGTTCAACAACTCCTTCGAGAACGAGTAGCCGTAGGTGTAGCTCTCGGAATCGAAACGGCACCCCGGATAGCGGTTGTGATACCACGTGCCGCCGAGGCCGGCGGCGCCTTCGAGCACCGTCACGTGCACGCCGAGCTGCAACAGCTTGTACAGCTGATAGATGCCGCCGACGCCGGCGCCGATGATGATGACTTCGTAATCGGGGCCGGGGTCGCCCTCGCTTCGCCCGCCCCTTCGTGCATTCGTCTGTCGCGCCATGAGATTCGACCTCCCCGTTCGACAGCGCCGCCGCTGCTTTGCGTGCCGGTCCCGCCGGTCCGGAATTCCGGACGCTACGTGGCGGTGGCGATTTGCGCAACGACACCGTAGTTCGGCTTTCGCGTAGGTCCTTTCGCGTAAGCCGTATCGCGGAGGCCCTATCGCAGCGCTCCTGTCGCGGTGGTCCTATCGCGTAGGTCGCTTGGGGAATTCCGCGCTCGGAGGGCACCCGAACCGCCCCTCGACGTTCGCGACTTCCGATTCGGATATGTGGCGAGTCTGTCGCAATCGCCCGGCGGCGCGGCCGCGATCGCGCGCCGCCGCCGGGTATCGAAACGCGGAATCGATCAGGCGGACACGTTCACCGACGGCGCGCTGCCGGAACCGTCGGCGTCGCCGTCGGAGTCGG
>DASRZO010000152.1:0-17709 GCA_035686405.1 Pseudomonadales bacterium
TACTCGCACTGCACGGCGAGAGCCGCGCCGGTGCCCCGCTCCGCGACGCTGCCCGCGTCGATCACGCGGTGCGGATTTTCACCGGCGCAGTGATACCGCCGCGTTGCGACAGCATCGTGATCCAAGAAGACGTCGAGCGGACCGGTGACAGCGTCCGTCTCTCGGAGCGCCCGCGCGCCGGAAGCAACGTCCGCCCGCCGGGCCACGACGTCGCACGCGGCACCGCGTTGTGCGACGCCGGTACACGCCTCGGACCGTTCGACCTCGCGTGGATGACGGCGTGCGGACTGACGACGATCGACGTGCGCGCGAAGGTGCGCCTCGCGCTCTTCTCGACGGGCGACGAATTGCGCAACGCCGGCGACTCGCTCGGCTCGGGACAGATCTACGATGCGAATCGCTTCGTGCTGCAACAACTGCTGCGTGACGCGCCGGTCGCGATCACGGACCTCGGCATCCTGCCGGACGAGCCGGCGCGGATCGAAGCGACACTGCGCACTGCAGCCGCTGCACACGACGCGGTTCTCACCTCGGGCGGCGTATCGGTCGGCGACGCCGACTACGTCCGTGCGATCGTCGAACGCCTCGGGCGCATCGAGTTCTGGAAGATCGCGATCAAACCCGGCAAGCCGTTCGCATACGGCCGCATCGGCGCGTGTCATTTCTTCGGACTGCCGGGCAATCCGGTATCGACGATCGTGACGTTCTTGATGTTGGTGAAGCCGATCCTCGCGCAACTCGGCGGCGCTCGCCCCGACGCACCGTCGACGATTCCGGCGGCGCTCGGCGTCGACGTCGCGCACGATCGCGGGCGCGTCGAGTATCAGCGCGGTGCATTTGCGAACGTCGCTGGGCGCCTCGTCGTCGAACCGACGTCCGATCAAAGCTCGAATCGAATCGGCAGCTTCCGCGGGGCGAATTGTCTGATCGAGATCGCGCGCGACAGCGGCGACTTGGCGCGCGGCGATACCGTTGCGATATTGCCGCTGACGGGGCTGTTGTCCTGAGGTGTTTCGTCTCGATCCGGAATCGCAAACGGCGCTGACGGATTCGATACGCGGCGTTCTCGACACGCCGAATTGCCGGGACCGGAGAATTCTTCCCGCCTGAAATGAATCGGGGCGAGATGCCGGGTCTTCCCTGCGATCTCGCCCCTAATTTCTATCGGCTCTTCGTTCTTTCGAACGCGTTACCGATGACTGCTTGTTTCCAACGGGTGACCGTTACTTCTTCTTGGCCACTTTACGCTTTGCTTTTTTCTTCGCGGGCCGCTTCTTCGCGGCTTTTTTCTTCGGTGCTTTCTTGCGCTTCGCTGCGGCTCGCTTCGCGGGACGCTTCTTCGCCGCCGCCTTGCGCGCTACTTTCTTCTTCGCAGCTTTCTTACGCTTAGCAGGCGCCTTCTTCTTCTTCGGCGCTGCTTTCTTCTTCATCGCCATTCTCATCTCCTCGGCAGTGTTGAGCTCAAACAACGTCTCGTACAAACCACGTCACGAGACGTGCGGTGCAGATAATAGGTGAAATGAAATTAATTTCCAGCCCCTTCTTGACAGCTTTTGCGAGAACCCGTCCACGCGCGTGAGATCGAAGACGATCGAACGACGCGTCGTCGATCACGATTCGAACGTCTGCAATGTCGTCAGCACTGCGTTCCTGATTTCTTCGACGCTGCCGATGCCCTTTACCTTCGCGTAACGCACACCGTTTTTAGCAGCCAATTTGCTGTAGAAATCGACTAACGGAAACGTTTGGTCGTGATACACGTTCAAGCGCTGACGAACCGTCGCTTCCGCGTCGTCTTTGCGCTGCACGAGCGGCTCACCCGTTTCGTCGTCGCGATCGGCGACTTTCGGCGGGTTGTACACCACGTGATACACGCGTCCGGATTTTTCGTGCACGCGTCGTCCGCTGAGACGTTTGACGATTTCTTCCGGCGGAACCGCGATCTCGAGCACGCCGTCGAGATCGACGCCGGCATCGATCAGCGCCTGCGCTTGCGCGATCGTGCGCGGGAAGCCGTCGAGCAGAAAGCCGTTGCCGCAATCCGGTTGCGCGATGCGCTCCTTCACGAGCGCAATGATGATGTCGTCGGAGACCAGCGCGCCGCTGTCCATCACCTTCTTCACCTGCTTACCAAGCGGCGTACCCGCTTTGACGGCCGCACGCAGCATGTCTCCCGTCGAAATCTGCGGGATGCCGTATGCATCGCAGATGTACTGCGCTTGCGTGCCTTTGCCGGCGCCCGGTGGTCCCAACAGCATCAATCGCATTCGTCGCTCCTAAGTTGATGTGGAAGTGTCGCCGCTCGATTCGCGCGACGCCGGCACGTATCGACGTACGTGCGCGACGCCGCTGATGCGGGACATTCGATCGAGCAATCGTGCCAATTCGAGCAGATCGCCGACCTCGACGCCGAGCCGAATGGTAGCAGTATTCGTCCCGGCCTCGGAGTTCGCCTCGATCGACACCGTCGAGATCGAAATGTCGTCTTCCGCCAACACCGCGGTGATGTCGTGCAACATGCCCGCGCGATTTTCGCAATGCACGTCGATGGTCGACTCGCCGAGCGCCAGGCCGTCGAGTTGCACGTGCGCGGCGATGACGTCGAGCAATTGCCGCTCGCCGACCGCAACGGCGAGACACAGCGCATCGACGCCGGCGTAGCCGAGCGCCGCGGCGAGCGCGGCGACGTCGGTGCGCGTCGCGAGCTGCGCGAACTCGGCGTCGATCATCGCGCGTCCGGCGGCGACGTTGTGATTGCGATCGAGCGAACGGAACCACGATTGGATCTTCGCGAGCGCGCGCGCGGTCTTCACGTATCCGAGATTCTGATCGAGCCAAACGCGATTCGGCGTCGCGTCCGGCGCGGTGACGATTTCGACCCGCTGACCGGTCTCGAGCGGCGTGTTCAACGGGCTCGGCATTCCGTCGACGCGGGCGCCGACGCAGTGGCTGCCGATCTGAGTGTGCACGCGATACGCGAAATCGATCGGCGTCGAGCCCGAAGGTAGATCGAGTACGTGGCCCCCCGGCGTCAACACGTAAATGCGTCCATCTTCGATGTTCGAACGCAATTCGCGGCCCACGCTGACGAAGCCGCCGACCTCTTCGTGCCATTCGAGCACTTGCCGCAGCCAGCTGAGCTTTTCGGCGTAAAACGCGTCGTGCTTGCCGGCGTCTTGTTTGTACGACCAGTGCGCGCATACGCCGAGTTCGGCTTCACGATGCATGTCGCGGGTGCGAATTTGAACTTCGATCGTGCGTTGGTCCGGACCGACCACGGCGGTGTGGATTGAGCGATAGCCGTTGTCCTTCGGATTCGCGATGTAGTCGTCGAATTCGCGCGGGACGTGGCGCCAACGGGTGTGGATCACGCCGAGCGCCGCGTAGCAGTCGCGAATCGAGCCGACGACGACGCGCAGCGCGCGGATGTCGTAGACCTCGCCGAAGTCGATGCGCTTCGCGTCCATTTTGCGGGCGATGCTGTAGATGTGCTTCGCGCGACCGCTCACCTCGGCCTCGATCCCTTCGTCGGCGAGCGCGCGCAAAAAGATCGCACGGACCGAATCGACGTCGGCTTCGCGATCGATGCGCTTGCCCTCGAGCCGCTGCGCGATGCGCCGGTATGTGTCCGGGTCTTCGAAACGGAACGCGAGATCTTCGAGTTCCCACTTCAGCCGCCAGATGCCGAGCCGGTTCGCGAGCGGCGCGAACACCTCGAGCGCTTCTCGCGCAACGCGCGCCTGCCGTTCCGGCCGATCGTTCTTCGCACTGCGCAGCGCGATGATCCGCTCGGCCAGCTTGATGATCGCGACGCGCACGTCGTCGATCATCGCGACCAGCATTCGCCGCACGTTGTCGACTTGGTCCCGCGCTTCGAGCGCGAGCAGCCGCGGATTCGTCAATTCGAGCAGGCTGACGGTGCCGACGCGGTCGACATCGGCGACGAGGCTCGCGACTTCCGCATCGACGTCGCGCTCGAGTTCGCTCGCGTCCGCGCGCCGCGTACGCACGACGCGATACACGAGT
The DNA here is from genome assembly GCA_035686405.1 of Pseudomonadales bacterium. Lineage (GTDB taxonomy): Bacteria > Pseudomonadota > Gammaproteobacteria > Pseudomonadales > Azotimanducaceae > DATJGR01. The sequence goes on from DASRZO010000152.1 coordinate 4,027, forward strand.
CCGCTCGCGATGGACGGCGCGTCCATCTTGAGTTCTGCCATCAGGTCGGCAAATTCGACGCCGGTCGCGACCAACGGCTCGTCACCGCGCGCGACGACGAACTCGAATGCGCGCAGCAGCAGCGCGCGGTCGAGCCGCGCATCGTCAGCGCACAGCCGATCGATCCACGCAGTGCCGTCGAAGCTGCCGTCGCCGCGCAGCAGCTCGTCGCGTTTCAACGTGACCATGCGCGCTCGAAGAGACCGAGGGTTTCGACGTGGGCGGTGTGCGGGAACATATCGAACACGCGCACCTTCGCGAGGGTGAAGCCGGCCTTGCGCAGCGCCAGCGCGTCGCGCGCGAAGCTCACCGGATGGCACGACACGTACGCGATCCGTTCGACCCTCGACGCCGCGAGCGGCGCGAGCACGGCACCGGCGCCGGTACGCGGCGGGTCGAGCAGCACTTTGTCGACGCCGTCGAACAACGCCGCCATGTCGCGCGCAGCGGACGTCGCGTACAGGTCGGCGACGTCGAATCGAGCGCGCGCGGCGAAGCCGTTGAGCGCTGCGTTCGAACGGCCGCGCCGCACCAGTTCCTCGGCGCCTTCGACGCCGACGACATCCGCGCCGAGCGCCGCGAGCGGCAACGTGAAATTGCCGAGGCCGCAGAAGAGATCGACGACGCGATCGTTCCCCTCGACCCCCAGCCAACCGATCGCCGTGGCGACCAGGTCGGCGTTGACCTGCGCGTTCACTTGCACGAAATCGGCGGCATCGAACTCGAGCGTCACACCGAACCGATCGAGCCGGTAGTCGAGCGTTCGCGGCTTCGCGCCGGCGAGATCGACGATGCTCGCGTAGTTGCCGCTTTGCAGCTGCACGTCGACACCGATGCGCCGCTGCAACCGTGCGAGCAGCTCGCGATCGAAGTCGTCGAGAGCGATCACGTGGCGCACGATCATCGCGGCGGCACGTTCGCCGACGGCGATCTCGAGCTGCGGGATCGACTCGCGCGCGTGCATGGCGCCGATCGTCGCGGCGATCTCGGGCAGCGCGTCGGAGAACGGCGGCACGAGCACCGCGCACGAACGCAAGCGCGCCACGCGGCTACCGAAACTCTCGCGGAACCCGACCAACAGCTCTCCGGTGTCGCGCACCGACCGCACGGCCAAACGCGCGCGGCGGCGATAGAAGTACTGCGGCCCGCGCACCGGCGGCGCAATCGACGTCGCCGTGACGCCGACGGCGTCCAGTTGCTCGACCAGCCAGCGTTGCTTCAATGCCAACTGATCGTCGCTGCCGAGGTGCTGCATGCTGCAGCCGCCGCAGCGCATGAACGCTTCGCACGCGGGCTTCGCATGCGCGCCGACGCGGACGATCCACGCCTCGGGCAAGGCATACCAATTGCCGCGCCGGCGTCGCACCACGCGCGCGCTGACGATGTCGCCGGGCAGCGCCGCCTTGATGTGCACCGGACGGCGTTCGAATGTCGCAACGCCGAAACCCTCCGCGCTCAACTGCTCGACTTCGAGATCGACCACGCGCGGACCTTGGCGTTTGCTCACGTGACGCCGCCATCGTGCGCGGATTCATGGCGATACGGATCGTTTCGGTACAGCGCGCGGCTGCCGATCGGCCGATCGCCGAGGTGAGGCGCCAAGGCACGCCGCATGATCTGTTTCGCCGCGCGGCGCACGTCGGCGTCGGCATAGTCGTCGCGATCGATCGCGTGCAACGTCGCGCCGGCGAACACATGACGCTGGTCGGCAGCTTCGTCGACCGCCTGGAAACCGACGTCCGGCACGAACCGGTAGCATGCGTCGGCTTCGACGATTGCGCCGCTGTCGGCGTCGCAGTCGAACGTGATCTCGTAGCCGCACTCCTTCAACAACAAGCGTTCGAAGCGGCGCAATGCCGGCTCGGCGTCGGCATCGAGCGCATCGAGCGCGCGTTCGTAACCGTCGAATACGGCCGGATGCGCGTCGTCGTCGCGCAACAACCGCAACAACAGCTCGTTCAGATATAGGCCCGCGTACAACGCATCGCCCGTCAGCCACCGATGCGTGTGCACGTCGAACGCGTTCAGCGTCAGCAGTTGCGCGCGACCGCTGCAGGCAACCGCGAGCCGACTGAACGGCCGCGGCGGACTCGCGCCGCGGCGCCCGCCGCGCACGCCGCGGGCGACTGCGCTGACACGGCCGAACCGCAACGTCAGCAGATCGACGATCGCGCTGGTTTCGCGATACGGCCGTGCGTGCAATACGTACGCGGGTTCGTCGGCGATACGGCGCGTCACGTCAATCGAACCCCAACCGTTGCAGACCGGATTCGTTGTTGGTCCAGCCCGCTTTCACTTTGACCCACAGGCGCAGCATCACCTTGCGGCCGAGCAACGCTTCGATGTCGTGGCGCGCATCTTGGCCGACCGCCTTCAGCAAGCTACCGTTGCGGCCGATGATGATCGCCTTCTGGCCGTCGCGTTCGACGAAGATCGTCGCGTCGATCTCGACGAGTCGAGGGCGCTCGACAAAGCGCTCGACCAACACCGTGATCCGATGCGGCAACTCGTCGCCGAGCCGGCGCATCAACTTCTCGCGCACGATTTCACCGGCGATGAAGCGTTCGGTGCGATCGGTGAATTGATCGGCCGGGAACAGATGCGCGCCTTCGGGCAAACGCTGGAGCACTTGCCGTTTCAAATCCTCGAGTCCGGTGCCGCGCAGCGCCGACACCGGCACGATTGCTTCGAAGATGCCGAGTTCGTCGAGCCGCGCGATGTGCGGTAGCAGCCGTTCGCGCGCTTCGAGTTGATCGATCTTGTTGATGACCGCGAGTTTGCGGCCCCGCGCCGCGCGCACGAGTTCGACGACGCGCGCGTCGTCGTCGCCGTAACGCAGGCGTTCGAACACCATCACGACGATGTCGACATCGGCGAGCGCGCCGGTCGCCGCGCGCACCATGTGACGATTGATCGCTCGCCCACCGCCGTCGTGAATCCCCGGCGTGTCGACGTAAATCGCCTGCGCCGCGCCGAGCGTCTCGACGCCGAGAACGGTGTGTCGGGTCGTCTGCGGCTTGCGCGACGTGATGCTGAGCTTGCGGCCGATCAGGTGGTTGAGCAGCGTCGATTTGCCGACGTTCGGCCGCCCGACCAACGCGACGTAGCCGCAGCGCTGTACTTCGTCGTCGATCGCGGTCATCTGTTCGGCGTCATCTGCCATCGGTCGGCTCCAGCCGTTCGAGCGCCGCGCGTGCAGCGGCCTGTTCCGCGTCGCGCCGACTGCCGCCGTGCCCGTGCGTGACGATCTCGAGCCCGTCGATTCGACATTCGACGTCGAATGCCGGTGCGTGCTCATCGCCGGAGCGCTCCGCCACGCGATACGTCGGCGGCGGCAGGCGGCGCGCTTGGACCCACTCTTGTAGCCGCGTCTTGTTGTCGCGCGCAAGCTGCGGATCGATCGTCGCGACACGCGCGGCGAACAGCGCCTGAACGACGGACTGCAGCGCGGCGTGTCCGCCGTCTTCGAGCGCCGCGCCGATGATCGCTTCGATCGCGTCGGCGAGGATCGATTCGCGATGGTGGCCGCCGCTGCGGCGTTCGCCGAGACCGAGGCGCAAGTAATCGCCGAGCTCGATCTCGCGGGCGAGCTGCGCGAGCGACGGGCGCTTCACCAAGCTCGCCCGCATCAGCGTCAATGCGTGTTCGCTCGCGTCCGGAAAACGCTGCGTCAACCACTGCGCGATCACGAAACCGAGACCGGCATCGCCCAGGAATTCCAACCGCTCGTTATTCACGTTGCCGGCGCTGCGATGCGTCAGCGCGCGCGTCAGCAGCGAACGGTCGGTGAAGCGATAGCCCAGCTTCCGCTCAAGCGAGTCGAGCGAATCCACGATGCCTGCCGTCGTTGCCGCGCGTCAGTGTCGAGTACCGCTACGCACGATGTCAGGTGAAGTCGAACTCTCGATCGAACGCCACGACGATCGAGATGTTGTAGATCAGCGGTTGCCGCACTTCGTACTTCAACGTCAGCACGGTGTGGTCACGCTTGTGATCGATGTCGACGATCTGGTTCACGTCGAGGTCTCGAATGTTGTTGATCAGGAAGCGCTTCTGCAGCGCGTCGCGAATCTCGGTCTTCGCCATCGTGTGGACCTTGTCGGCCGGCAGCGCGTCGATCAGCGTGCAGATGGTGCGGTAGTCGACGTAAGCCGGCGCGATCCGCGCCGCGATGAGGCCGATCGCGCTGACCATCGCCGCGATCATGATCCAGCTCAGGAACGAGGCGCCGCCTTGCTTCGATCTACGGTTCGCTTTCATGGCGATTTCTCCGTCAATTGATCCAACCGTTGCGCGCGAACGTCGGCCAATGCAAGCCCGGGTCCTTGTGCACCCACACCGCGATCGCCTTGCCGACGACCTTTGCATCGGACGCGAAGCCCCAGCCGCGGCTGTCATCGCTGCGATCGCGGTTGTCACCCATCATGAAGTAGTGTCCCTCCGGCACCGTCCACTCTCGCGGCGCTTCCAACCGCGCCCCAGGATAGCGGTAGATCCGGTGGATATGGTTCGACAGATCTTCGTCGTAGACCTGAATCGTCGCGCCTTCGTCTTCGATCTGCTCGATGAAGGTTTGCGGCACGCGCTCGCCATTGATGTATAGCACCTTGTCCTGATAGCGGATGTGGTCGCCCGGCACACCGATGACTCGCTTGATGAAGTAGCGGGGTTCGTGCGGCGGAATGAACACCATCACGTCGCCGCGCTGCGGCTCCCCGACGGCGAAGACTTTCGTGCCGAGCACCGGCAGCCGAATGCCGTACGCGTACTTGTTCACCAGGATGAAATCGCCGATTTCGAGCGTCGGCACCATCGACGGCGACGGGATCTGATACGGCTCGAACAAGAAGCTGCGCAGTACCAACACCACGAGCAGGACCGGGAAGAAAGAACGCGCGTACTCCGTCATCAGCGGCTCTTTCAGAATCTGATTGACGGCTTCGTCGTCGGCCTTCGCGCCGGAACTCACGCGATATGCCTCTGCCGCGCGTTCGCGGCGCGGCTTGAATGCGAGCGTATCGATCAGCCAGATCGCACCGCTGATGATCACGGCCCAGCTCAAAATCAGCGGGAAATCGAAATCCATTTAGTGTGGGGCCCGCACGGTGTGTTGAAGGTTCGCCACTACCGCTCGACTCTGAGCGCCGCGAGAAACGCTTCCTGCGGAATCTCCACGCGACCGAGTTGCTTCATCCGCTTCTTCCCGGCCTTTTGCTTCTCGAGCAGTTTCTTCTTGCGCGTGACGTCGCCGCCGTAACACTTCGCCGTCACGTTCTTACGCAGCGCCTTGACGGTCGTGCGCGCGATGATCTGACCGCCGATCGCCGCTTGAATCGCGACATCGTACATCTGTCGGGGAATCAGCTCCTTCATCTTTTCGGTGAGCTGACGGCCGCGCTGTTGCGCATGCGCGCGATGCACGATCATCGCCAGCGCATCGACGCGGTCACCGTTGATCAGGATGTCGAGTCGAACGAGGTCGGACGCGTCGAAGCGCTCGAAGTTGTAGTCGAGCGAGGCGAAACCGCGGCTGACCGACTTCAGCCGGTCGAAGAAATCCATCACCACTTCGCTCATCGGCATTTCGTAGTGCACGGATACTTGGCCCGCGGAGAACTGCAGCGACTTCTGCACGCCGCGCCGCTCGATGCACAGGCCGATGACGTTCCCCAAGTATTCTTGCGGCACGAGGATGTTCGCCGACACGATCGGTTCGCGCATTTCGGCGATGCGGCCGGCGTCCGGCAGCCGTGACGGGTTGTCGACGAGGATCGTTTCGCCGGCGCGCGTCAGAATCTCGTAGACGACGGTCGGCGCCGAACTGATGAGATCGAGACCGTACTCGCGCTCGAGCCGCTCCTGCACGATCTCCATGTGCAGCATGCCGAGGAAGCCGCAGCGGAAACCGAAGCCGAGCGCGTCCGAACTCTCCGGCTCGTAGAAGAGCGACGCGTCGTTCAGCGTCAGCTTGCCGAGCGCATCGCGAAAGTCTTCGAAGTCTTCCGAGTTGACCGGAAAGAGTCCGGCGTAGACCTGCGGCTTCGCCTTCGCAAAACCCGGCAACTGCGCGGTGTCGGGATGCGCCGCGAGCACGATCGTGTCGCCGACCGGCGCGCCGCGGATGTCCTTGATGCCGGCGACGACGAAGCCGACCTCGCCCGCGCCGAGCGTTTCGCGCTCGGTACGCTTCGGCGTGAAGCAGCCGACGCCGTCGACCAACTGCGCTTTGCCGACCGATTTGACGATGATGCGGTCGCCTTTGCCGATGCGGCCCTGCACGACGCGCACGAGCGATACGACGCCGAGGTAGTTGTCGAACCAGGAATCGATGATCAGCGCCTGCAGCGGCGCGTCGGGATTGCCTTGCGGCGGCGGCACTTTCGCGACGATCTGTTCGAGCAGCTCCGGTACGCCGACGCCGGTCTTCGCGCTGACGCGTAGCGCCTGGCTCGCATCGACGCCGATGATCTCTTCGATCTCGGTCGCGACCTTGTCCGGATCGGCCTGCGGCAGATCCATCTTGTTCAGCACCGGGATGACTTCGAGGCCTTGATTGATCGCGGTGTAGCAATTCGCCACCGACTGCGCCTCGACGCCCTGAGCCGCATCGACGACGAGCAGCGCGCCCTCGCACGCCGCCAGCGACCGCGACACTTCGTAGCTGAAGTCGACATGGCCCGGCGTGTCGATGAAATTCAATTGGTAGCGGCGACCGTCGTGGGCGTCGTAATAGAGCGTGACGCTCTGCGCCTTGATCGTGATGCCGCGTTCGCGCTCGATGTCCATCGAATCGAGCACTTGCTCGGCCATCTCGCGCTCGGTGAGACCGCCGCACAGCTGTATCAAGCGGTCCGCGAGGGTCGATTTACCGTGGTCGATGTGCGCAATGATGGAGAAGTTGCGGATGTGCTCGATCGACGACACTGCGGGCTGCGGGTACTAGCGGCGGCGCGGAGTGTAGCGCATTTGCACAAACGCGTGCCATGCAGGACGCGGCACCGACGCGCACCGCGACACGCAGCACGTGCGCGCCGCGGCCGCTGTCCCGCGCGGTGTCATTGCGCCGCCGGGACGCGCAACGCGAGGAACGTCGGCGATTGACCGCGCACGATCAACACCGGCACCGAGCGGCCCGGCGTCAATGCGTCGACGACTTTCGCGAACGTGGCCGGCGAGTCGATCTCCTGATTGTTGAGCCGCGTGATGATGTCGCCTTCGCGAATGCCCGCCTCTGCCGCGGGACCGGTCGATTCGACGACCCGCACACCGTGATCGACTCCCGCGCGCTGCTGCACCGGATCCGCCAAATCTTCGACGACGACACCGATACGCGACGGCACCGGCGGCTCGCCGGCCGGCGCACTCGCGACTTGGTTCTCGTTCAGATCGGCGAGTTCGCCAACGACGATGTTGAGCGTCTCGCGTTTACCGCTGCGCATGATCACGAGCTGTGCTTCGCTGCCCGGTCGCGCGCGGCCGACGAAGTGCGGCAAGTCCGCCGACATGTCGACGTGCTGGCCGTTGAATTCCAAGATGATGTCGCCTTCGTGCAGACCGGCTTTCGCAGCCGGACCGCCCTCCATGACCCGCGCAACCAACGCGCCCGACGGCTTGTCCAAGCCGAACGACTCTGCCAGGTCGCGGTTCACTTCCTGAATGACCACGCCGAGCCAGCCGCGCGATACCTTGCCATGCGCCTTCAACTGATCGACCACGTCGAGGGCGACGTCGATGGGAATGGCGAACGACACGCCCATGAACCCGCCGGAACGCGTGTAGATCTGCGAGTTGATGCCGACGACCTCGCCGTCGAGGTTGAACAACGGCCCGCCGGAGTTACCCGGGTTGATCGCGACGTCCGTCTGAATGAACGGCACGTAGTTCTCGTTGTTCTCGGTCGGCAGGCTGCGCCCCACCGCGCTGATGATCCCGGCCGTGACCGAATAGTCGAAACCGAACGGCGAACCGATCGCGAGCACCCATTCGCCCGGCTTGAGATTCCCCGAGTGACCGAGTTTCACGACCGGCAAGTTGGCCGCGTTCACCTTCAATAGCGCGAGGTCGGAACGCGGGTCGGCGCCGACCACCGTCGCCGTCAATTCGCGCCGGTCGTTCATCCGCACGACGACCTCTTCGGCGTCTTCGACGACGTGGTTGTTGGTCAGGATGTAACCGTCCGCCGAGATGATGAACCCCGAGCCGAGCGACCGGCGCTGACCGTACGAACCGCCGCCGCCTCCGTCCGGCGGCGCCTGCGGACGACCGTCCGGGCCGAAGAAACGCCGGAAGAACTCGTCCATGTCGGGATTCGAGTCGCCGCGCTTGTCGGCCTTTTGCGTCGTGCTGACGTTGACGACGGCCGGTGAGTACTTCTCGACGAGCCCCGTGAAGTCCGGCAATTCGCGCGCTGCCGCGGCCGGGGCCGCGCCGAGCACGGCATAGATCGTCGATACGGCGAACGCCCACGCCAGGGCGGCTGCACTCGGCGCGCGTCGGCGCGGCCGCAGATCGGTGTTCATGAGAGTCTCGTGAGTCCTTCTTTCAGTGGTTCGGAGCGCCATGCTTCGGTTCGAACGGGCATCGGACCTCGGTCCGGGCTCGTTGGTTCAACGATCGTAACCTTTCGCGCCGCGTTTCACCTAGGCGCCGCGCCGCATCGACACGAAGACACTCGGGTTCACGCTGCCCGGCTCCGCGCGCATACGGCGATATCGCCCGGAGGGCGTCGCCCCGGCGGGATCTTTCGCTCAACGGGAGGACCTCGATGCATCGGCGCATCTGCGCCGACCGGCGTCACTGGGACTCGGCGACGTACCGGATCGACTGCGCAATACGCTGCGCGGTCGCCGTCGGTATTTCGCCGACGACCGTCACCAGCCGGTGCGCGTCCTTCGGCCCACCGCGCACGACCTCGGATACCGCGACCGTTGCGCCGCTGCGCGATACGAGCTTCGTCGCACCGGCGTCGGGCATGTCTTCGATGAACACCGAGAACATCGCGAGCCCGTCCGAGTACATCAACGTGTCGACGGATTTCGCGGAACTCGGCGTGCGGCGGATATCCGACGACGCCATTGTGAAACCGTCAGGAACCCAGTGCGGCTCCCAATTGACACGGCGTTTACCGGGCGTCGCCTCGGGCTGCTTCGACTCGAGCGACAGTTGCGTCCTCAGCGCGCCGACGCCGAACTCCGGTGCCAAATCCTGTTCGCTGATCGGTCCGCCGACTTTGATCGTCGCGAACTCGAAGATCTCGAGCTTCGCCCCTTTGGTGTCGACGAGTTCCGAACGCAGCAGCAAGCCGGTCTCGCGATCGAGCCATAGCCTGAAACCGTAGCGCTGCTGGTCGCGCGGCGTGACCGCGAGCCGCACCGCCTCGCGATTCGCTACGCGATCGGTGCCGTTCAGCGACAAATCGTAATGATCCGAGATGCCTTCGAAGGCCTTCGAGAACGCGCGCGCGAACGGCCCTGACGGAATGCTGCTTTCCAGTTCCAGCATTTCGTCGCCCGGTTGCAGGATGCACTCGACCGCGTCACCCGTCCGCACGATTTCGCGCGGCGCACCGTTCATATGGACGAGACGCTCGCGCTGCACGCCGTTCACGATCGTGTGCACCACCCGCAACGTCGACAAGTCGTCGCCACTGTAATAACTGAAGACGCCGTCGTAACTCGCTTCGAGGAACGCGCGGTTCATGCGATCGAGCCATTCTTGCGGCGTCGGCGCGGCGCTATCGGCAAGCGCAGGCGCCGCCGCAAACGAACCGAGCAGCGCGAGCAGCAGAACCGCGAGGGTCGACCTCATTTGGACTCGTATGCGGCGACCTTGACGAACGGCACGACACTCCGATTGTTCAACGCGACGTGTCGGGCGTGATGAATCATGTAGGCGTGGGCGCGCTGCAGATCGGCCGCCGGCATCGCCTGCGCCGCGTCCTCGTCGTCGGACGTGGCCGCAACCGGCTCGACCACCGCCACTTTCGGTGCCTCGAGCGCCGTGTTCTGCTCCACCTTGAAGCCGATGATGACCGCCGCCGCTACGCCGGCCGCGACCGCAACGCCTGCCGCCCTTTGTAGCCACGGCGAACGGCGGCGCAACGGCTGCGTCGCCTCGACGGCGTCGTCAGCGCCTTCACCGGCATCGATTCGGCTCCAGAAGCGTTCGCCCAACGAATTCACGGGTGCGCGGCCTTCGCCGCGCATCACGCTGCGAACCATGTGATAGCGATCCCAAACGCCGCGCAACGCCGGATCGCTGGACGTTTCGTCCAACACCCTGCGCAATTCGAATTCGTCGGCCTCGCCGTCGATGACGGCCGAAAGCGATTCCTTCATTTGGTCGGACATGTGGCAACCCATCCCTACTAATTGGTATCTCGCACATCTTGCGAATCGATCAGCGGACGGATGCGATCGTCGATGGCTTCGCGGGCTCTGAAGATCCGCGACCGCACCGTTCCGACCGGGCAGTCCATGATCTCCGCAATTTGTTCGTAGCTTAGACCATCGAATTCGCGAAGTGTTACAGCGCTCCGCAGATCGTCTGGCAATCGGCTGATCGCCGAATTGATCGCGAGTTCCAGCTCGTCGCGCGACAAGCTGTTCTCGGGGTTTTCGCTGTCGCGCAGCGAATCGCTGCCGTCGAGATGTTCGGCATCGCCCGCGTCGACGTCGACGTCCGGCGGCCGCCGACTGCGAGCGACGAGATAGTTCTTCGCGGTGTTGATCGCGATCCGATACAGCCACGTATAGAAGGCACTCTCACCGCGAAACCTCGGCAACGCGCGATACGCTTTGATGAACGCTTCTTGGACAACGTCGTCGATCTCATCGTGCGATCGGACATACCGACTGACCAGCCCGTGGATCTTGTGCTGATAGCGGCTGAACAATAGATCGAAGGCGCGCCGATCTCCCTTTTGAACTCTGCGAACGAGCTCCTTGTCCGTGTCTTTCGTCACGGCCTATCGGCGCCTCACGATCTGTTCATCCGGTGTTCGAATCTGCTTGCAGGCACGATGCTCTGACCGCGCAACGATGGGGAGTGGCGGCCGCGGGGGCGCATATTCTGCCCACGGACCGTCGCATATACTAGCCCGCACGATTTTTCCTTCGGTGCAGCGTGGGCGAACGTAACCGACACGACGTGCTGATCATCGGCAGCGGTGCCGCGGGGCTGTCGGCGGCCCTGCATCTGGCACCGCAGGCGAAGATCGCGGTGTTGTCGAAAGACCAGCTCGACTCCGGTTCGACCGATTGGGCGCAAGGCGGCATCGCCGCCGTGACGGACCCCGTCGATAGCGAATACGAGCACGTGCAGGACACGCTGCACGCGGGGGCCGGGCTCTGCCGCGAGAAGACGGTATGGCACGTCGTGTGTCATGCGCGCGAAGCGATCTCCCAACTGATCCGTTGGGGCGTCGCGTTCGACCGCGACGGCAACGACTTCCATCTGACTCAGGAAGGCGGTCATTCGTTCCGCCGCGTGTTGCACGTCGCCGATGCGACCGGCCACGCGGTGTCGTCGAATCTGATCCGCGAAGCGCGCCAGCGTCCGGAGATCGAAATCTTCACCAACCACGTCGCCATCGACCTGATCACGTCGGCGAAGCTCGGCGCCGACACGAACCGCTGCATCGGCGCATACGTGTACAACCAGAAGACCGGCCACGTCGAAGTCTTCGAAGCGCAGTTCGTCATCCTCGCGACGGGCGGCGCGAGCAAGGTCTATCTCTACACGAGCAATCCGGACGGCTCGACCGGCGACGGCATTGCAATGGCGTGGCGCGCCGGCTGCCGCGTCGCGAACATGGAGTTCAATCAGTTCCATCCGACCTGCCTCTATCACCCGCACGCGAAGTCGTTCCTGATCAGCGAAGCGGTGCGCGGCGAAGGCGGCATCCTGCGCTTACCGGACGGCGAGCGCTTCATGCCGAAATTCGATCCGCGCGCGGAACTCGCACCGCGCGACGTCGTTGCGCGCGCGATCGACCACGAGATGAAACGGCTCGGCGCCGATTGCGTCTACCTCGACATCAGTCACAAGCCCGCGGCGTTGATCAAGAAGCACTTCCCGAACATCTATGCGACGTGTGCGGCGCTCGGCATCGACATCACGAAGGAACCGATCCCGGTCGTGCCGGCCGCGCACTACACGTGCGGCGGCGTCGTCGTCGATCTGAACGGCTGCGCCGATCTCGACGGCTTGTACGCGTGCGGCGAGACGAGCTTCACCGGTTTGCACGGCGCCAATCGACTCGCGAGCAACTCGTTGCTCGAGTGTCTCGTGTACGGCAAGGCGGCGGCGGACCACATCCGCGCCCGCCTCGCCGATCGCCGATCCGCGCCGCACATTCCGGATTGGGACGAAAGCCGCGTGACCGACTCCGACGAAGACGTCGTGCTGTCGCACAACTGGCACGAATTGCGGCAGTTCATGTGGGACTACGTCGGTATCGTGCGCACCGATAAACGGCTCGAGCGCGCGATGCACCGCATCGAACTCTTGAAGCGCGAAGTGCACGAGTACTACAGCAATTACCGGGTCAGCACCGACTTGATCGAGCTGCGCAACTTGATCCACGTCGCCGAATTGATCGTGCGTTCGGCACGTACGCGGCGCGAGAGCCGCGGCTTGCACTACACGCTGGATCACCCGCAGATGCGCGCCGAAGCGCGCGACACGGTGCTGTATCCGAGCATCGCCGACCCGCTCGACGTGCTGCGACCGGTCGCGGGCTGAGCGGCCGCTCAGCGGCAATCCAACGATTTCACATGGCGGCGCAGCGCGGCGAATTGCGCGGCCGTGAGCTCGCTGCGGTGCACGTGCAACAGTCGACGGCGGCCGCGCACGCGATCGAGCCACAACACCGTCCACCCGAATGCGAGCCACGCACCGCGCACCTCGAAGTCGACGTCGTCGATCGTCACGCCGAACGGTGTGCAGACGAACCGATGCAAGCGCCGCTCGCGCACGAAGCGCAGCGCGTCGAATGCCGCGCTCGCCGCGACGACCACGAGCATGGACCACGCGATCGGCCAGTGCCGCGCATACGCCACCACGCCGCAGGCCGCCAACGCATGCACACCCGCCGTGACGACAGCACCACGCGCGCCGGCGCGCCATTCGAAGCGATACTCCGACCGCTCACCCAGCTGCGCGTTCATCGCCCCACACGTTCACGCCCGCGCGCCGTTCATCGACGTGGTACGCCGATGTCGTTCATCGGCGCCGGGCATTGAAAAGACGAATGGAACCGACCAGCGCCGCGAGATCGGCATTCGGCGGTTCGGCGCGTTGCTGCATCCAATCCCAGACGTCCTGATCCTCGCAATCGAGCAACGCGTCCAGCGTCCGCTTCTCCATCGGCGTCAACGAGTCGTAGCGCGCGACAACGAATGGCGGCAACAGCAGGTCGAGTTCGAGCAAGCCGCGCCGGCTGCGCCAATACGCGCGGTTGCGCTCCGGATTCGACACCGGCGCGTCATCGCGCGACGCATGCGCCGGTTCGTTGACGGACGAAGTGCCTTTTGCCGGCGTTTTCTCGGGGGACATGGGAGTTCCGTGCGACGACCGGGCTCGACACTACTGGGTCGGCCGTCGAAAATCATTCGCGAACAGCGCAAACCCACGTGAGCGTCG
>DASRZO010000153.1:0-2890 GCA_035686405.1 Pseudomonadales bacterium
ACCGAGCGGCGATGCCGTGATCGAAACAGCGCCGCTCGATCGCGATCTGCTGTTGCTGAAGGACCTGTCGGGCATCGCGATCGACGCGACGCTGACGCCCGGCGAGCGCGTCGGCACGTCGAACCTGATCGTCGACATCGAGCCGACGCAGACGTTCGGCGGCGCGCTCGAAGCCGACAACTACGGCAACAAATACACCGGCGAAGCGCGCTACGGCGGCAGCGTGACCGCGGCGAACCTGACCGGTCGCGGCGATCTCGCCACGGTACGCGGCTTGATCTCGGAAGACACCGGGCTCTGGTACGGCCGCGCGGCCTATCTGCTGCCGCTGACCGGCAGCGGACTGAAGCTCGGGCTCGCGGCGTCGCATACCTATTATTCGCTCGGTCAGCGCTTCTCGGTGCTGAACGCCGACGGCGACGCCAACATCTATTCGGCGTCCCTGCAATATCCGCTCGTTCGTTCGACGCGCGCGAACCTGTCGGTACAGACCGCGTTCAACTACTTCGATCTCGAAGACGACATCGGCGCGTCGAACTCGGTCAACCCGCGTTCGATTCGCGCGGGCACGGTCGGCGTCAGCGGCGACATTCAGGACGATTGGTTCGGCGGCGCGATCAACGCCGCGTCGCTCGCGTTCTCGCGCGGCGATCTCTCGCTCGACAACAACATCGCCGAGCAAATCGATCGTGCGACGGCGGAAACGCAGGGTTATTACTCGACGCTGATCTATTCGGCGTTGCGCCTGCAACGCATGACCGACGCGTTGCAGCTGTACGTCGGCGTGCAAGGCCAGTACGCGAACAAGAACCTCGACTCGTCGCAGAAGTTCGTGCTCGGCGGACCGAACGCGGTGCGCGCGTATCCGCAAGGCGTCGCGGTCGGCGACGAGGGTTTCCTCGGCACCGTCGAGCTGCGCTACACGTTGCCGGCGTATCGCTGGTTCGCGCATCCGCAGGCGATCGTGTTCTTCGACGGTGGGCGCGTGAGCGTCAACAAAGACCCGTTCCTGCCGACGTCGAACGACATCGACCTGAAGGGCGCCGGCGTCGGCCTGAACGTCGACATGCCGTACGGCTTCGCGCTGCGCGGCAGCGTCGCCTGGCGCATCGGCTCGGATTCGGCGGTGGATTCGAGCGACTCGAGCCGCGGCTGGATCCAGCTGGTCAAGACCTTCTGAGCGGCGCCTCCTGGGGGAGCCGCGAGACATCGGGCCGGCGCGCGTTTGCTCCGCTATTTTGAATGCGTTATAAAAAGTGCTCGCGCGCGAAGCACCCGAGCAGACCATGACCGACGCCTACGTTCTCGAGATCCCGGAGCAGGTGACGATCGACGTGTCGCCGAATCGCGTGCCGCAAGCGGCGCGCAAACCGTGGCCGGCCGGCACCGTCATCGTGTCTGCCGACAGTCACTTGATCGAAGGCGACTACTGGCACGCCGGCTTTCCGGATGCGATCAAAGAACAGGCGCCGCGGATGGAATTCGTCGACGGCCGCTTCGAGTTCCGCATCGGCGAGAAGTCGATGACGCCGCCGGAGATCGCGAACTTCCTGTGCCGTTCGATGGAGTGCACGCCGGGGCTGAACGACATTCCGGCGCGCTTGAAAGACCTCGACGTCGAAGGCGTCGAGAAGGAACTCATCTTCCCGCAGCGCTTGTTCGGCCTCTTCATGTTCGGCGAGATGCAGAACCGCGAACACGTGTTTGGTCTCTACAACGAAGCGATCGCGCGGCGTTGCGCCGAGGCGCCGGGCCGCTTGTACCCGGTGATGGTTCCCAACTACTGGGATATGGCGCACGCGAAAGAGTCGGTGGAGCGCTGCGCCGCGCTCGGCGCTCGCGGCTTGATGGTGCCGCTGAAGCCCGGCAAAGACGTCGACGGCAAGACGATCCACTACAACCACGGCAAGATGGATCCGTTGTACGAGGCGATCGCCGAGTCCGGCATTCCGCTGATCTTCCACATCGGCGAAGCGATTCCGGCCGCGATGCCGGGCGCTGCCGGCATCGGCGTCGTCACGCAGATGCAAGGGTTCCGCTTGCAGTGGTCGCAGTTGGTGTTCGGCGGCGTGTTCGATCGGTTTCCGAAATTGAAAGCGGTGTTCGTCGAAGGCGGCCTCGCGTGGATCGCGAGCATGCTGCACGACGCCGACATGGCGGCGACGCATTTCCGCACGGCGATGAATCCGCAGCTCGCGCATCCGCCGAGCTGGTATTGGAAGAATCATTGCTACGCGACGTTCATGACCGACCCGGTCGGTTTGTCGCTGCTCGACCGCATCGGCGCCGAGACGTGCATGTGGTCGTCGGACTATCCGCATCAGGAGAGCACGTTCGGCTACACGCGCAGCTCGCTCGAAGCGGTGTTCGCGGCGACCAGCGTCGAGAACGCGCAGTAGATCGTCGGCAAGACCGCGCTCGAGCTGTTCCGGATGCACTGAAGCTGCGGCTCGCCGCAGCGAGCCCGACGTCGTCGGCGGGCTTTCGATGCGCCTCGCTCGGCCGTTCGTGCGACAGCGCTCGTCGAGGCGATGTGGTTGCCGCATGTCCGACACCGCGCCGGTGGTGCGACAATTTGCCGCAGCTGCCGGCGTAGCGCGCTTCGTAGACTGCGCGACCTATGCGTACCTCCTTGTTGCCTCTTCGCACCGTTCTCGCCGTCGCGCTGGCGGCGCCGGCCACCGCGTTCGCCTGCAGCTGCGGCTGCGGGGTATTCGACATCGGCAGCGTGTCGATGTCGGCCGGCGACGTCGGCCTCACGACGTTCGTCGAATACAACTACATGGATCAGAACAAGAACTGGCACGGCACGTCGGACGCGCCGCCGAGCGACAACGAAGACAAGCGCATCGCGACCGACTTCACGACGGTCGGCTTGCGCTACGTGTTC
>DASRZO010000154.1:0-6309 GCA_035686405.1 Pseudomonadales bacterium
TGTCGGCGGCGGTGACCGTGCGCCCCGGCCAGTGTTTGTACGTGTCACCGACGGTGAAGTCTTCGTAGTAGCGGCCCATCGTCGTCTCCGTTCGTTCGGACCGATGGTCGGCGGACGCGGCCGGTCGCGCAAGGCGCCGCACCGCAGTCGAATGGCAACGATTCGCCAAGCGCGCACGCGGCCCCTAGACTGCGCCGGTCACGACGACCGACCGCACATGAGCGAACGACGCGCCACCGACCCCGACGCCGCGACGGCCGACGCCGAACCGGCGAAATGCACGACGCTGACGCTGCGCCGCGTCGCAATCGACACCTACCGTGAGAACGTCGCGTACCTGCATCGTCAATGCGAGGTCTATCGCGCCGAAGGCTTTCAGGCGCTCGCGAAGGTCGAGGTCGGCGCCGACGGCAAGCGCATCCTCGCAGTGCTCAACGTCGTCGACGACACCGCGTTGGTCGCGCCGGGCGAAATCGGGCTGTCGGAGGAGGCGTTCGCGACGCTGGGCATTGCCGTCGGAGAACCGGTGGTGGTGAGCCACGCCGAACCGCCGGTGTCGATGAGCGCGGTGCGGCGAAAGATCGACGGCGAACGCCTGACGGCAGACGAGTTCATGGACATCGCGCGCGACATCGCGGAGCGTCGTTACGCGAAGATGGAGATCGCGGCGTTCCTCGTCGCTTCCGGCCAGAACGGCCTCGATCGCGACGAAGTGATGCATCTGACGCGCGCGATGGTCGCGCAAGGCGAGCGCCTGCGCTGGCCGGGGACGCTCGTCGTCGACAAGCACTGCATCGGCGGCATTCCGGGCAATCGCACGTCGATGCTCGTCGTGCCGATCGTCGCGGCGCACGGCATGTTGATGCCGAAGACGTCGAGCCGCGCGATCACGTCGCCGGCCGGTACCGCCGACACGATGGAGGTGCTCGCGCACGTCGAACTCACGCCGGCGCGCCTCAACGAAGTCGTCTTGAGAGAAAACGGCGCGTTGATCTGGGGCGGCACCGCGAAGCTCGCGCCGGTCGACGACATGCTGATCTCGGTCGAGCGGCCGCTCGGCGTCGACTACCCCGGCCAAATGGTCGCGTCGATTCTGTCGAAGAAGATCGCGGCCGGATCGACCCATCTGGTCATCGACATTCCGGTCGGGCCGAGCGCGAAGGTGCAGCACATGCGCGACGCGCTCGCGCTGCGCAAGTTGTTCGAATACGTCGGCGACCGACTCGGCTTGTTCGTACAGGTCGTCATCACCGACGGGCGGCAACCGGTCGGTCGCGGCATCGGTCCGGTGCTCGAAGCGCGCGACGTGATGCAGGTGCTGCAGAACGATCCGCTCGCGCCGGCCGACCTGCGCCAGAAGGCGCTGCGGCTCGCCGGCCGCGTCATCGAATTCGATCCGGACGTGCGCGGCGGCGACGGCTTCGACATCGCGCGCGACATCCTCGACTCCGGTCGCGCGCTCGAAAAAATGCAGCGCATCATCGCCGCGCAGGGACGCCAGGAGGCGCGCTTCGAGCCGGGTCCGCTGATGCGTGAAGTAGCCGCGCCGGCGAGCGGTGTCGTGACGGCGATCGACAACCTGCAGATGGCGCGCATCGCACGCATGGCCGGCGCACCGATGGACAAAGGTGCGGGCGTCGACTTGCTGAAGAAGCTCGGCGACCGCGTCGAGCGCGGCGCGCCGTTGTATCGCGTGCACGCGACGTTTCCGGCCGACGCGCGCTTCGCGAGCGCGCTCATCGATACGGACATCGGATACCGCATCGGAGCGACCGACGACGTGCCGCAGGTCTTCGCGGAGTTTTGATGCGCGTGCTCGCGTTCCCCGAATCGGTAGCGGCCGCCTCCGCATTCGCGGCGGCACTCGGTGCACGGTGCGACGTCGTCGACGTGCATCGTTTCCCCGACGGCGAGAGCCGGCTGCGGCTACCGCCGATGCTCGACGGCGACGTAGCCGTCTATCGCAGTCTCGATCGGCCGAACGACAAGCTCGTCGAGTTGCTGCTCGCCGCGCGCACGGCGCGCGATCTCGGGGCGCGGCGGCTGACGTTGGTCGCACCGTATCTTTGCTACATGCGCCAGGACGTGGCGTTCGTGCCCGGTGAAGCGGTCAGTCAACGCATCGTCGGACGATTCCTCGCGGACCTGTTCGATGCACTCGTCACGGTCGATCCGCATCTGCACCGCGTCGCGACGCTGGCGGAGGCGGTGCCGCTCGCCGCGGCGACTGCGGTCAGTGCGGCGCCGGCCATGGGACGGTTTCTCGCTGCGCGCGGCACGCGACCGCTGCTCGTGGGTCCGGACGCGGAGTCGGGGCAGTGGGTGCGGGCGGTCGCGGCGCCGGCGCAGCTCGACTGCGTCGTCGCGCACAAGACGCGTCGCGGCGACCGCGACGTCGAGGTGCAGTTGCCGGCGCACGATTACGCGGGTGTCGACGCAGTGCTCGTCGACGACGTCGCGAGCAGCGGCGAGACGCTCGCCGTCGCGGCGCGTGCGCTGCGCGAAGCCGGCGCGCACCGCGTCGACGTGCTCGTGACGCATGCGTTGTTCGCCGACGACGCGTTCGAGCGGCTGCGCCGCGCAGGTGTAACCGAGATCTGGAGCTCCGACAGCATCCCGCACCCGAGCAACGCGTTCGCGCTCGCGTCGCTGCTCGCCGCGGTCGCGGCCGCACCGAGCCAACGGTCGTACTGACGCGCGTTCGGCGCGACGCTCACAATGCGAACGTTTGTCCTTGCCCGGGCATTTCCACGCGCGTGTCGGTCAGCAACCGCGCGAACGCCTGCATGCTCTCGAGTTCGCCGTGGACGAGGAACGTGCGCTCGGGGCGACCGATGCGCCGGTGCCACGCGAGCAGCTCCGCCTGATCGGCGTGCGCCGAGAAGCCGCCGATCGTGTGGATGCTCGCGCGTACCGGAATCTCTTCACCGAAGATCCGCACCTGCTTCGCGCCGTCGATGATGGCGCGTGCAAGCGTGCCGTTTGCGGCGTAGCCGACGAAGACGACGCTGCTGCGCTGCCGCCACAAGTTGTGCTTCAGGTGGTGGCGCACGCGGCCGCCGGTGCACATGCCGGAACCGGCGATGATCACGGCGCCGCCGTCGATCTTGTTGATCGCGATCGATTCGGCGGTTTCGCGGGTGTAACGCAATCCGGGCAAGTCGAACGGATCGCGACCGGCGCGCAGCACGCGCAACGCCTCGACGTCGAAGCACTCCGGATGATGCTCGAAAATCTGCGTCGCCGAGATCGCCATGGGCGAATCGAGAAACACCCGAAGCACCGGCGAGAGCGCCTTTTTCTCGCGGCCTTCGCGCAGGTAGTAGAGGATTTCTTGCGCGCGCTCGAGTGCAAACGTTGGGATGATGACGTTGCCTCCGCGCGCGACCGTCGCGTCGATGACTTCGTACAGCTCCGCGATCGACGGTTCGAGGCGCTTGTGCAAGCGATCGCCGTAGGTCGTCTCCATGACGACGGTGTCGGCGTGCGGCGGCGGCGTCGGGTCGCGCAGGATCGCGCGGCCGTCGTAGCCGAGATCGCCGGAGAACAGCACGCGATGCGTGCGTCCGCCTTCGGTGAGTTCGAGCAGCACGCATGCGGATCCGAGAATGTGGCCGGCGTCGATGAAGGTCGCGCGAATGCCGGGCGCGAGTTCGAGCGGGTGCCCATACGCCGCGCGGCGCCCGAAGTAGTCGAGGCTGTTGAGTGCGTCGAGCGTCGTGTACAGCGGCACGATCTGCTCGCCGTGTTCGCCGCGATGGCGGCTGGCGCGACGCTCGAGATAGCGCGCGTCTTCTTCCTGCAATCCCGCGCTGTCGAGCATGACGAGCCGGGCGAGCTCGACGGTGGCTGGAGTCGCGATGATCTCTCCGGTGAACCCGCGCTTGACGAGCAACGGTATGCGGCCGCAGTGGTCGAGGTGTGCGTGCGTCAACAACAGGATGTCGATCGACGCGGCGTCGAAGCCGAACGCGTCGGCGTTCTCGTCGGAGAGTTCGCGTCCGCCCTGATACAGACCGCAATCGACCAGCATGCGCGTGCCGTTGCATTCGACGAGGTGGCACGAACCGGTGACGCTGCGATCCGCGCCGTGGAACGAGATCTGCATTTGGAACCGGGTACGTCTGAAGCGAGGCGTTCAGTGTCCGGTGGTCGCAGCCGCCGCGCAAGGTGGCGCGAGGTTCCATGCCGATTGTGTCAAGATCGAACTCGCGATGCCGGCGAAGCGGGGGAGCGTTCGAAGGCATGCGACGCGGTACTGCTACAACGGGCGAGTCGAGGGGAGAGCTACATGAGTGCAACCACGTTCGGCGGCGATGCCGCGGTGCTCGCCGGCGTCAAAGTGCTCGACGTCGCGAGCTTCATCTTCGGACCCGCGTGCGCGGCGGCGATGGCCGACTTCGGCGCCGACGTGATCAAGGTCGAGGCGCCGGGCATCGGCGATCCGTACCGCTACGTGCACAAGTCGCTGCCGTTTCCGCCGTGTGAACTCGACTACCTGTTCCAGCAGGACAATCGCTCGAAGCGCGGCGTCGTCGTGAACTTGAACGTGCCGGCCGGACGCGACGTGTTCCTGCGGCTGGTGCAATGGGCCGACGTCGTGATCACGAATTTTCCGCCGCGCGTGCTCGCATCGCTGAAGATCCGCTACGAGGATCTGAGCGCGGATCGTCCCGATCTGATCTACGCGCAGGTGACCGGTTTCGGCGAAGCCGGCGAAGACATCGACAAACCCGGCTACGACGCGACCGCGTATTGGGCGCGCACCGGATTGATGGATGCGGTTCGGGCGAAAGGCGCCGAGCCCGCGTTGAGTCTCGGCGGCATGGGTGATCATCCGAGCGCGATGGCGCTGTTGTCCGGCGTGATGCTCGCGCTGTACCGCCGGGAACGGACCGGCAAAGGCGGCAAGGTGTCGAGCAATCTGATGGCGAACGGCGCGTGGGCCGCTTCCGCGATGATCGCCGGCGCACTCGCCGGCGCCCCGCCGTTCGAACACATCGACCGTGCCGCGCCACCCAATGCGCTCGTCAGCAACTACGTCACACGCGACGGGCGGTGGATCCTGCTCGCCGCGGTGCAGCAGGAGAAGGACTTTCCGCGCGTGATGAAGGCGCTCGGCCGCGACGATCTCGTCACCGATCCGCGCTTCGTCGATCGCGCGAGCCGCGCGAAGAACGCCGCCGCGCTCGCGGAGCTCATGGACGCGGCGTTCGTCCGCCGCGACTTCGCCGACATCCGCGCGTCGCTCGAAGCCAATCTCGTGATCTACGGCGTGATGAATACGCTCGCGGAAACGGTCGACGATCCGCAGATGCGCGCGGCGGGATTGTTCGTGGCGGCCGAGGGTTTGGAGTGCGGGCGCGGCGAGGTCATCGACAGTCCGATTTGGCTGTCGGATTCGCGCAAGCGCGCGGCGCATCGCGCGCCGAGACTCGGCGAACACACCGATGCAGTGCTGCGCGAGCTCGGCTTCGACGCGGCGGCGATCGCGACCTTGCGAAGCGAGCGCGCCGTCGAATGACGATGTGAGTTCGAAACGTGCGGCGCGACGCGGACGTGCTCGTCGGTGCCAGATCGATGCGTCGCGACACACGGTCGAATGTCGGAACCTCGGACACCGCTGCGCGATACGCCTGGCGCTTTGCGGGCGCTCACTAGACTGAACTGAGACGGGTCTGCTCGCGCGAGGCGGTCGACCCGTCGAATGGAAATCTCAGTTCGACAGCAGTGGAGGCATCATGACCATTTCGGGCGTTTCTATTTCCGGCGCTTCTGCGGGAGCGGTGTATCAACCGAATGCCGCCCAAACGCACTTCAGCCAAGCGCGCCAGGATTTCAAGGATCTCGCGAGCGCGCTGCAATCGGGCGATCTATCCGGCGCGCAAACCGCGTTCGCGGCTTGGCAACAGGTGATGCAAGGCGGCCAAGCAGGGACGCAGCAGAACGCGTCACAAAACGGCGGCAAGCAAAACCAGTTCGCGCAAGACATGGCGGCCGTCGGGAAGGCGCTGCAAGCGGGCGACGTGGCCGGCGCGAAGCAGGCGTTCGCGCAGTTGCAGCAGGATATGCAGGCGGCAGGTCGGGGCCATCACCGCCACCATGCTGCACCCGCGACCGACAACAGCGCGACGAACGTGCTGTTGGGTTCGAGCGGCGCCGGTGCGACCGACTCCGACGGCGACGCCGACGGTTCCGGCAGCGCGCCGTCGGTGAACGTGTCCGCCTGATCGATTCCGCGTTTCGATACCCGGCGGCGGCGCGCGATCGCGGCCGCGCCGCCGGGCGATTGCGACAGACTCGCCACAT